>NZ_JAABNS010000003.1 GCF_009928425.1 Pseudarthrobacter sp. ATCC 49987
TTCATCTTGGCCATCCGCCAGGTGCGCTCATTGAGCTCCTGGCCATAGACGGAGATATCCGAGCCCTCCATGTTGTGCGCCGCCAAGAACTTCTCGGCCTGGACGAACATGCCGCCCGAGCCGCAGCAGGGATCGTAGACACGGCCGCTGTGGGGTTCCAGGACCTCGACCAGGACACGGACCACGCCGGCGGGGGTGTAGAACTCGCCGCCGCGCTTGCCCTCGGCCCTGGCGAACTTCTCCAGGAAGTACTCGTACACCTCGCCGAGCAGGTCGCGGGCCTTGCTGGCCCCCTGACCGGTGAAGCGTGCGGAGTTGAACAGGTCCAGCAGCTCGCCGAGGCGGCGCTGGTCCACGTTGTCGCGGTTGTAGATGCGGGGGAGCGTGGCGGCCAGGGACTTGTTGTCGGCCATGATGAGTTCCATAGCTTCATCAATGAGCTGTCCGATCGACTTGGGCTCGGCTCCGTCCATCGCAGGCAGACCCTTGGCGTTCTCGGCCAGGTAGGTCCAGCGTGCCCGTTCCGATACCCAGAACACGCCGCGGCCGGTGTACTCGTCCACGTCGTCGATCAGCTGGCCGATCTGCTCCTCGTTGAGCCCATCGGCCTCCAGCTCGGCCTGGATCTGCCCGCGGCGCTCTTCGAAGGCGTCCGAGACGTACTTGAGGAATACCAGGCCCAGGATCACGTCCTTGTACTGGGAGGCATCCATAGAGCCGCGCAGCTTGTCCGCGGCCTTCCAGAGGGTGTCCTTGAGTTCCTTCATGGTGGACGGGGCGAGGTCCACCTTCAATTTCGGGGGCATTACTGGATTCCTTCGGTCTGTGGTTCGGCGAGCATACTGCTGTGGTCTGTCAGGGTGAGGCTTCCGCCCGCTAGGCCGTCCGTAATCAGGGTAGCGAGTTCTTCGAGTCGCTCGAGGCGTTCGCGGGCTTCTTGCTGCTGGTGTTGTAGCAGGGTGAGGGATTCCGCCAGATTCCGACGTTGGGCGTCCGGGATGCGGCGCAGGCGCCACTGGCGCCAGGACTTGTCCGCTGCGGGGAGCCTGTTGATGTCCGCGGCGACGACGTCGGGGAGCAGCCCTCCGGGGTCGCCGGCGTCGATCCGCAGCACCCGGGCGGGGAAGACGACGGCGGAGCCACCTTCGACGTCCACCAGTGCGGCGGGTCTTGGGCTGGTGCAAAAGACGACGTCGCCAGATTCGGTGAGCCGGCCGGAAGGATTACTGGCGGCGAAGTCCAAGAGGCTGATGTGCCTCCTCTGCGTGCCGTTCGGGTCGAGCAGTTCGGCCGGTCCCAGGACTCGTGTCCCGCCGCTTGGCGTCAGGTCCGAAGCCTCGAGCCGGTTCCCTTTGATGTATCTGAGGTTGCCGGCGGCGATGAGTTCCTGGACGGAGACGGGCCGAGCCTTCGTGTTCGGATCTCCTGGGAGCACCGCCACCGCAGCTGACTGTTCGGTTCTGCCGGCCTGCAGCATGCGCACGAGTTCCTCCACCCGAACGGCTGCACCCGCGCCGGAGAGACTCGGAGCCGAGCCGTGGGTTGGCGCTACCACCAAGGACTTCCTACTGGCCAGCAGGAGACGGGTCTGTACCAGCCGGGCGAAGCGGAAGGAGTGGGCGCGGATGGTGGCGCGGGCACCCATCGACGCGACAATATCGCTGATGAGGTCCTGACTGACGTCTTCTGCGAGGTCGCGGGTGCTGATATCAGCCACCATGGTCCACCGCTCGGCAATGGGCACCTCAGCGAACGACGGCCCCAACACCCACAGTGCCTGGGCTTCGCGGGGCTTGGAACGCAGCAGTCCCTGCGGCAGCCGCACGATGGCACGCACCCGGCCGGTACGCAGAAGCCCCGACCGGAGCCCAGTGGCGCCGGCGGCCAGCGGCACATCACAGAGAACCCGGGCCGGGGCGATGATGACCGCCCGCTGCTGATCGTCTATCTGCAGGACAAGATGCTCCACCGCCAAGAGGATCTGCGCCGCGTCCATTCCGGGTTCACCCGGGGACGGATACTGCGCCACATGCACTACAGGTCCGTGGACGGCGAACTCTCCACTCGGATCGACACGGATCTGCCCGCCGTCGACACCGTGGACGCGCAGGCGGCGACGCACCAGGCGGCCCGCGCCGCCGCCGTCGTCCGCCGTCAGAAAGGTGACGGGAGCACCTTCGCCGGCAGCGTTCGCAACGCCTATCAGAAGGTCGCTGCCGCCGCGTGTGGAGTCGGCAAACACGGAGTTCCCGCCGAGCGTCGCGGCCAGTTCGACGACCGCAGCGGCCACCAGCCCCACGGTAGATTCGGTGAGGGCGGTCTCCGAGTGCTCCCGCAGCCCCGCCCGGAACCTCGCGGCAAGCAGTTGCTCGAAGGCCGCGGCCGCGTTGTAGGCACTGTCCACCAGCCGGTCCGCGAACGCTGCCGTGGAGGCGAGCGACGCGCCCTTGGCCTCCAGCTCCGAATAGAGGAACCAGTCATCGGGGTCGCATTCGTCCGCCAGATCCAGCAATTCAGCTGTGCTCAATGTCCCCAGCGCTCGGCCGGTCATTGCCTTAAGCGTCAGCAGGGCGGTCAGGGCGTCCAGCGTGGTTCCCTGGGCGCTGCCGTCTGCGGTGCCGGGCACCCGGGCGAAAGCGGCGGCGTCGCCCACGGCTTCCGGGTTGTTCCCCCGTCCCGTGGCCGCCAACCAGCCGGCGACCTGATCGGCGTCGAACAGGTCGCGGCCGCCTTCCAGCGCTGCGGGCTCGGGAAACGGACGAACCGACCCGGCGCTGCGTTTGCGCCACATCGACACGACCGGGCGCTGGACCTGCGCCAGGGCAGCCACGTCCGAAAGGGTCATGCGCAGGGCATCTGCTTCATTCATTTTCCGCCTCCTTACGACGTCGACCCCCAGCCTAACCGGACGGGTGAATCCCTCCTTGGAAGTGCTGATAACCGGGGTTATCAGTGATCTTCGAATATTCCTATGCCGGGCCGCCGTAGTTTCGATTCTGCAGCTGCCAGGGAATTCTCCGAGCTGCGACGGCGGCGGCGGCGGGGAACCACGCATTGGGGGATCGGTATCCTGCCGCCGTTCGGCAGCCACCCGAGATCAGAGGAAGAGAGCATGTTGAACACCGAGACGAACGAGCCAGCGGAAACACACCTCAAAGACGTGCTGCACGAAGGGAAGTCTCCTTCTGGCCAGGCAAAGCCGGCACAGAAGCGACGGATCTTCGCTGCCGTCGCCGTCCTCGCCCTGCTGGCCGGTGCCACCGCCATCGGCACCACGCTGCCGGATCCGAAATCCAGCGACGCCTACGCGGCGCTGGCGGCGGAGAAGGCATCCGTGGAGTCCGAGCGGGACTCGGCCGAGTCCAGCTATGCCTCGATGAAGTCCAAGTACGACACACTGCAGAACGGCATCGCCGCCCGTGAAGCCAAGCTGACTACTCGGGAGGCCGAGGTGGGTAAAGCCGATGCTGCTGTGAAGACAGCGGACGCCGCCGTCAAGGTTCGCGAGGATGCTGTCACTGGCGCTGAGAAGGCCAAAGCGGCCAACACCGTAGCGGACGGTACCTGGACTGTCGGGGCCGATATCGAACCGGGCACCTACCGCGCTGTCGAGGCCGTGGGTTCTTCCTGCTATTGGGGCATCTACCGGAGCGGCAGCAACGGCGGCGACATCATCGAGAACGACATTCCCGGTGGAGGGCGCCCTGTCGTGGCCCTCTCGGTCGGCCAGGACTTCAATTCAACCCGCTGCGGCAAATGGGAAAAGCAGTAACTTCCGGCATTCCCATCATTCATTCACCCTAGGAAGGCACGACATGTCCCACGAGAATTCCGAACAGCCCTTTGCAGGCGCGAATGCTGCGCCCCAGTCCCGTCCGTTCTTCAAGAAGAAGCGGATCCTCATCCCGGCAGGCGTCCTGGTGCTCGGCATCGCCCTTGGCTCCTGCTCCGGTGGCACCACCAAGGCCAGTGATGTCAGCCCCGCCGCGGCGCCGGCCTCGACTGCCGCGGTAGCCTCCCCGGCCGTTACTGCTGCTCCGGCAGTTGCCGCTCCGGCGCCGGCACCGACAGTTCCTGCCGGCCCGTCGATTGGTGCACCGTTCAGCGTCAAGATGGGCAACGGCGACATCGCGAAGATCACGATCGTCTCTGCCGTGCGGACGGACGCTGTTTCCACGACGGCATTCGCCACCGCGGCGAAGAACGGCAGCTACTTGCTGCTGGACGTCCTCTGGGAAACAGAATCGGGTAGGACCAGCTCCAACCCGTTCTACTTCTCGGCCAAGGACGCTGATGGGCGCAAAGCCGATCTGAGCCTCTTCGCGGACAACCAGCTTGGCTCCGGCGACGTTCTGCCGGGTGACAAGACTCGCGGATTCATTGCTTTCGATATTGCACCGGGTGCTTCGACCGTGATGATCTCCACCCCGCTGATGCAGGAAGCCGCACGGATCCAGATCCCCGGGTAAACCAGACGGGACTGCTGAAGATTTGCTTCACGGAACGCCGCCATGGAGCGATTAAATCCTCCAGGCCAACTGTGCGAAAACCGCCAAACCGAGCTGTGAAAAACCGCCATTCTCGGCTAACGGTCACACCCGCAGTGGTCGCCGAGTCAACGAGACGCGTCGCACGCCTGGGGTTTCGAGCCCCTTGCCGGGCGCGAACGACTTCCGCGGGTCGACCCATGACGAGTCGACCCGCGGCTGTGTCCCCTACTTGAGCCGGGAGATCGCGCGCTGCAGGATATCCTCCGCCGCCGCGAGGGCGCGAAGGCGGAAGGGGCTCTTCTTCGTCGCACGTTCGTAAACGATGGCCCGCCAATCTTCTCGGTGCTCGGCGATCGGGGTGCGGGTATCGCCGGCGGTGGTCGCGTTCTCGTAAGCACAGTAGGGGCCAGAGGTCGCGACGGAGTGCTCGAGTGTGTGCGTGGAGAGGACGTGACGCAGCGGCGCCGGGACGCCGCGGCCGCCCGGGTGGGCGGTGAGGCTGACGAACTGTGCCAGAAGGGCGGCGCTGACGCTCGCGGAGAGCGCGGCGACGTTCTGCCGGGAGGGAGCTTCACGGTGTGCTCCCGCGATGTATTCCGGGTCGTCCAGTAACCCCTGTTTGTCGAGGGGGATGTCGCCGATCACGAGCTGGCCGAGGCAGGCCATACACGGGCGTCCGGGAACAAGCGTGTGCGCGCGCCAGATGCCGTTTCGCATGCGGCCGTCCGGGAAGGTGTCGAGCGCAATACCGCCATCGATTACCGGAATGAGGTCGGTGTAGGCGAGTGCATTCAACACCGCTCGCGGCCAAGGGCGGTCGACGCAAGAGAAGATGACGTCGTAGTCGAGCGCCGCGCTAACGCCCACGGGGTCGGTGATGCTGACCTCGTGGTTATGAATCTCGAATGATTCCGCGGTCGCGGCAGATTTCATCAGGCGCGAGGCTACTTTGACCTTGGATCGACCGAGTGCGGCGTCGAGGCGGGTCGCACCGATCATGCGGTCCAGGTTCACCGTCTCGACGGCGTCATAGTCCATCACGCCGACCGTCGCGAGGCCCGTCGCGGCGAGCCGCTGCGCGACGTCGAGGCCGACGCTGCCGCCACCGACGACGAGGACGCGCAGGCGCGCGATCGAGCTCTGAGTACGCTCGCCCCACGACGAGACCGTCCGCTGCTGTGAACGGGTGATGCTGGGGATTCGACGGATCTCGTTGTTCCAAGTGACAGCGAGCTTCGGAGATACCGATCGCACAGACTCCGCCCAGGTCGGTGCGCTCCGGTCGAACCAGAACCGGGCCGACCAGGAGGTATCGCGGCCGCCGAGCGTCATCCCGAGGAGTGGCATTTTCGTAATCCCGCGGGCGACGCGCTCGTACTCGGACTCCGTCTCCCAGTCCATGTCGCTGAGTAGCTGCCAGCCGCGAGAGCCCGGATGAGAGTGCAGCAATGCGAGTCCATGGCCGGCGGCGCGTGCCTCATTCGACGCGCGGAGCACGTACCCACTTGTGAACGAGGCGTTCCCATGCACGAGCCGCTCGCCCTCGCCGGGGAAAACCACCGACTTAATGAGCGCCGTCGTGCGTTCGACACCGGTGGAAAGGACGTACGTCGCGGCAAGCACGTCCTCCTGGCCGTCCTCGCGGATGAGGTGGTCACGCATGGCCGCTTCGACTTCACCAGTCATCGCTACGGAATACCGCATGTCACGCCGCCTTCGGGATTGCGATCGAAATGAAGCCCCGCACGTGCCGGAGCCACGCGAGAGCCGGCGGCATCGACATGTCGGTGTAGCTGAAATCGCGGGAATGCCGCTTCCATCCAGGCTGGCAGTCGATGTCATCCATATTCGTCTCAGGGAACGCGACCGAGTCAGGGAGGTGGATCCAGTGCGGAGGGACCATCGGCCAGCTCTGCACCTCGGACACGCTGACGCCGGTCGTCATAGTCTGCCCGTTGAGGGCGCCACCTACCGCGACGACATCGTAGAGAATGCGGGGTCCGTCGGCCCGAGCAGTGGCACCCAGGGCAGTCATGTCATTGATGAATTGTTGGGTCGGCCCGGTCAGGCCGATCTCATTGCTCACGCGACCCCTCCGACATGCTTGGCGGTGACGAACTCGTCCCCGTTCTCAATCCTCACGATCTGCTCGTCACGGAACGCCTCCGTGCCGCCTGCGGGCATGATGCGGGCGAGGTCGTAGCCGGCCGGGTCGACTCCGGCGAGGCGGAGCAGCGCGGCGGCGGTCTGGTCGTCGTCGTAGCTGCTTTGCGGCTCGCCGTCGATGGTGAAGCGAAGCCTCTGGCGGGAGACGAACCGATCACCGTCCTTCAGGTTGATGATCTGGCCGTCGCGGATCTTCTCCTCGACGCCGTTTTTCTTGACGAGGAAGAGGTCGGAGATCTTCGGGTCGCGTCCAGCGAGGCGCAGCAGCGCTGCGGCCTCCTGGTCGTCATCCCGGGTGGTGAATGCCTTGCCGTCGATAAAAATCTGCTGAGAGGTGGTTGTGTGGGGGGCCATCGGGCCCTCCTTCCTTGTAGCGTGTCGCTCCTACTTCCGGCTGGAAGCAGGTAGCATATACCTGTCGGGTAAATCCGACTTTACCATAAGTTACGTTTACCAAAGAGGTAAAGCTTGCAACTCGCGTGGATAACTCCTCAGCTTGAGGGCGCTTGCGTCTCGGGAGCGCACCTGCGCGCTGTCGCGGATGGTCAGGTAGCGGCGGCTGAAGACCTCCTGCACGTCGTCGCGCACGCCCCACAGCTCGAAAACCTCGTGACGTTTCAGAGCGTCCGCGTAGGCGTCAAGGCAGGGAATCTGACTCTCTCGATCGAGGAGGTTGAGATGCATGTACGTCCGCTCAGTTCCGATGGGGTTCCGCGAGCTGTCTTAAATCGGTCAGCATTGCCCGATCACGCTTCTTCGCAAGCGCTACTCGTCCAGGACTTCCACATTCGCGGCCGGTCGATCCTCCGGCCCGCGATCTGAATCGAGACTCCATGACCACTTACATCGCCACAGACACGCAGTTCGACTTCGCACCCCGGCCCGGTCGCCTGCTGCAACGCGAGCTCGACGCTCGCGCGATCAGCCAAGCGCAACTCGCCGCCCGTACCGGGCTCAGTACTAAGCACATCAACCTCGTCATCAAGGGAACGGCCCCGCTATCTCCCGATGTCGCCGTCACTCTGGAACAAATTCTCGGGACTTCCGCCGAGACCTGGCTCCACCTGGAGGCAGCACACCAGGCACACGAGGCTCGAATCGAGAGGCGCAACGCTCTCGCTGGATTCGTAGACTGGGCGAGTACCTTCCCCCGCCAGTTACTCATCGACCGCAAAGTAATAGACAGGGCAGATTCCGGCCCCGATCTCGCGGCAAAACTTCTTGCTTTCTTCTCGGTGGCGTCTCCTAACGCGTTCGCGAAAACCTGGCTTGAGCCGCAGGCGTCCTATAAGCGAAGTCAGATCCATTCCATCGATCCGAACCTGACGGCTCTCTGGCTGCGGTTATCGGAACTGCACGCGGGCGATCTCATCGCAGAGGCCCCGACGTACGATTCTGCAAAGTTGCAAGCAGCGGCCGCCCTACTTCCTAAGCTCACCGTCCACGACGACGTAGGGAGAGCATTCACAAAAGCGCAAGAACTTTTGCTCGGCGCCGGTGTCGTTCTGGTATTTGTCCCAGAAATTCCGAACACTCGAATTAGCGGTGTATCACGCTGGATAAACGGAACGCCAATGATCGCGGTGACGAGTCGATACAAGGCTCTCGACAGCTTGTGGTTCACGCTTCTGCACGAAATCGCGCACGTACTTCTTCACCCGAAAAGAAGCACGTTCATTGATGTTGATGGGTTCAAGGCTGACGACGACGCGGACGCACAAGAAACGGCCGCCAATGCCTTCGCGCAAGACCATCTCATTCCGCCGGCCTACAGGGCACAACTTGCAGCAACGACGACGGTAAAGGGAATCGTCTCCCTTGCTAATGTGCTCGGTGTTTCCCCCAGTCTGGTTGCGGGTCAGTGGGCGTTCCGGACCAAGACCTGGGGCGGGCCGATCGCAAAGCTGCGGAAGAAATTCGATCTCGCGGACTTGCTCGCGTAGGACTCAAACTATTGTTTCTCGGCCCGGTCTGGAAGCATGCGGGTATGAAAATAATCTCGTTCTTCAACCATAAGGGTGGAGTCGGCAAGACGACGATGCTCTTCAACACCGCTGTAGAGATGGGTATTCTCGGCAAGCGCATACTAATGGTCGACTTCGACGCACAGGCAAACCTCACGGCCATCTCACTGGAGGATGAAAAGCTCGAGGAGATTTTTGCGGTCGGGGCTGACGGTCTGACGGTTGCACATGCCTTTGCTCCACTAGTGAGCGGTGCAGGCGATGTTTTTGCCCCCGAGGCTCAAATGGTACGCGAGGGTCAAGTATGGCTAGCAGCTGGAGACCTGAAGCTTTCGGAGTTTGAATCGATTCTTCCGAGCGCCTGGACGGAAGCGCTTGCTGGCAACGAACGTGGCTTCCGAGTCACTAGCGCCCCATACAGGCTTATCAAAGAACTTGCTGAGACAGTCAACGCAGACTATGTCTTCGTTGATCTTGGACCCAACGTGGGCGCTCTGAACCGTGCGGTGATTCTGGCAAGTGACTACCTCATAATTCCCATGGCATCCGATCTTTTCTCAATCCGGGCTCTGCCGAGTGTTGGTGGGAGTCTGGATACTTGGGTTAAGCAGTGGAGGACCGCCAAGTCGGTGTCTCCTACTCTTAGCTTTAAGATCCCCACTGGTCTCCCCAAAATCCTTGGGTACGTTTCTCAGCAGTTCAACGTATACAGAGGAGAAGCAACCATGGCTTTTTCGAAGTGGATCGATCAGATGCCGAGCGAAATGAAAACTGGGCTGTTTGCGCCGCTCTCAGCACATGACGACGGGCGAGGCGAAACACTTGCAGACCCTGCGCAGAAACTAGGCGCGAGCATAGGGGACCTTAAAAACTTCCACAGTTTGGTTCCTCATGCCCAAACTCTGCGCAAAGCAATTTTTGAACTTCGCACCGATGAGATTGTTCGTGGGGCGCAGGTTACGAGGGCCCGGCAGAGTGAAGAGCAGTTCCGCGAACTTTGCGAGAATATTATTGTTCGCGCTCTCTAGATACCTGGTTTAGAGCAACACCGCTATGCAATCTGAACGTGGGAGTGGCTGCTGAAGTCACTCCCACCTTCCTCTTAAGCCCTTCATTTTCTCTGCCTCGGCGGTGTAGAGCAGACCTGCAGCGTCTGCCCCGGTGACCCGGGCCAGGTCGTCCAGAGACTTGAAGTGGCCCCGGGCGAGGGTGACGGCCACCAGTTCGAGGTACGCGGTGCCGTTGCGCTGTCCGAGGCCGTCCAGGTAACTCAGCATGCGCCCTCCATGGCGCCGGGTCCTTCGGATTCTTCGGCGGCGAGCCGCGTCAGCGTCAGGGCTGCCAGGTCCGGGTTTTCGTAGATGAGTCCCATGGGCCAACGCTACGCACCCCGCCGGTTCCGTCAAAGGCCTGCGCTAGCGCCAGCGGTAGGACTCCAGCGCAGGGGACTGCTGAAGGTTTGATTGACACTTTGCCTGTGAGGATTTGATCCTTGCGGGTGGAAGGATGTTCATCATGCCCAAAGCCTTTCCCGAAGAATTCCGCCGCGATGTCGTCGCGGTTGCCCGCAAGGGCGAAGCGCCCATCATCCAGATCGCCAAGGACTTCGGTGTCTCGCCCGCTGCCCTGCACCGCTGGATGAAGATCGCCGACAGAGAAGACGGCGTGAAGTCCGGGGCGGTGTCCGATGACGCCGCGAAGTTGCGGGAGGCCAACAAACGCATCCGGCTCCTGGAACAGGAAGCCGAAGTCATGCGCCGTGCCGTGGCCTACTTGTCCCGGGACATCAACCCAAAAAAATGATGTACCCGCTGGTCCGCGAGCTGGCTGCCAGGGACGCCCCGATCCGGGTTCCCGTGGCAGTGTCCTGCCGGGTACTGAATTTCTCCAGACAGGCCTACTACCAGTGGGCCGCCAATCCCGTCCCGGCCCGGGACTGGGAAGAAGCGCATCTGATCAACGCCGCCATCGATCACCACCGGGACGATCCTGCCTTCGGATACCGGTTCATCGCCGATGAGATCAACGCCGGTCCCGGCCCTGGGGCCAGTGAACGCCGGATCTGGCGGCTGTGCTCGGAGAACGGCATCCTCTCGGTGATCCACCGCCGGCGCCGGTCAGGGCTCAAGGCCGGCCCGCCGGTCCACGATGACCTCGTCGAACGGGACTTCAGCGCCACGGCACCGAACCGGAAATGGCTCACGGACATCACCGAGCACCACACCGGGGAGGGCAAGCTGTACCTGTGCGCGATCAAGGACCTTCACTCAAACCGGATCGTCGGGTACTCGATGGACGGGCGGATGAAAGCGTCCCTGGCCGTCGCCGCCCTGGACCACGCCGTGGCCCTCAGGAAACCGGCGGGCACGGTGGTCCACTCGGACAGAGGGTCCCAGTTCAGATCCAGAAAGTTCGTCCTGGCCCTGAACACCTACGGCCTGAACGGATCGATGGGCCGGGTAGGGGCATGCGGTGACAATGCAGCGATGGAATCGTTCTTCTCCCTGCTGCAAAAGAACGTCCTGAACCGGAAACGATGGGAGACCCGGGCCGAGCTCCGGCTGGCCATCACGACCTGGATCGAGCGCAGCTACCACCGCAAACGCCGTCAACGTGCCCTCGGACGGCTGACACCAATCGAGTTTGAGACAATAAAAAACGCGGCCTCAGCCGCGTAAGAAATTATCAACCCCAGCTGTCAACTAAACCTTCAGCAGTCCCCAGGCAGCAGGGGAGCGGGGCTGTTTTTCAGATGGTCGACGGGGCGGGTCCCGGCAAGTTCCTTGGTCGGGGTGACCATCCAGAGGGTGAAGTAGTTGTGAGGGATGTCCAGCACCATCGCCCGCCGAAAAAGCTCAACGACTGTCGGATGGAGCTGCCCGCCGGGGAGGAACTGGAATCCCGGACAGAATGTCCCGTCGTCTATGAAGATGCGGACGAGCTGGCGCATGACGGGTTCCGGGTCCTCCATGAGTTCGGAGAGCCGGCGGTGCACCTGCACGAGGGTCGGGAGCGTGAACTCGGTCCGGATCCCGGCCCAGGTCTGGTCAGTGATCGGTTGGGGGTTCAATAGCACAGCACCTAGTCGCTGATGCTTTCCAGAAGCCACTGGGTGGAGAGTGGATTCCGGCGCAGCGTGAACGTCCGCAGCGCTGAGTTGGATCCCAGACGGACCTGCAACTGCCAAAACTCGATACTCACCAGGTCCCCGCTGCCGACGGCCGCACTACGACGGGTGTCCCACCAGGCGTCCCGGGCGAACCAGTGCACCGGGTCCGCGGCCACGGCCCAGATCCGGCCCTTATGCCGGACGGCCAGGGGAGTGCCGGCCGGGGTGAACCGGACGTCGACGTCAGCGTCCAGGGTTGTATCATTCGCTACTGCTGTCACGGTTTGTCCGCTCTCCCAAGTTTCTCGTCATCATTTCTTCCCGGCGGGTAACCGCCGAACTCCACACCCAGGTCCGGTAGGTCAACGGCCCGTCCTTCCAGGTCACTTCCACGGCTTTGGACGTCCAGGCGTACACCTCGCCGTCCACCAGCTCGGCGCAGTTCGGAAACCTGATCCACGCCTTCACCGGGATCCCGGGGAAGCCGTTTTTGGACGGGAAGTGCTCGAAATCAAGCTCTTCGACCGTCAGCCCAATCGGGGACGCCCGCCGCGCATACTGCGCCTGTAGCCTCCCCGCCTGATCCGGTCCCATACCACCACTTTAGAATATATGTTCGAATCGACACGCCAAGAAAAAGCGCAATCATGCCGAAGTGCATCTGATGCATGATTACGCAGATCTCATTATGGACGGCGGCTACGACAGCCGGCGACCCGGGCGCCGGCGCGGGCCGTCGAGGGGACGGGTTGAACGCCAGTGGGGACAGCCTGAGCTGTGCGGAGGGCTCCACCTGCCCCCAATGGGCACAACCCGTCCGCCCGCTACTTCGGCGTCTGGTCTTCCGTTGGGGGGAACTCCCGCAGCGTCGCCGCCATGGCCCGGACCGCTGCGGCGTTCTCGGTCCAAGGCCGGCCATTGCGCGTGCAGGCACTGAGATTCGTTACTTCTGTCGCCTCCGCCGCAGCGGTGAGCTCTGCCCATGCGGCTTCGAGTTCTACGAGCTGTTCGGCTGTCAGTGGCTCCGGGCTGCCCGCCGCGGGCGTCGCTGCAGCCGGTTCGGCTGTTGTCGGGCGTTTCCCGAAAAGGCTTCGTAACCCCATGTGCTGCCCCTTTCTGGAATGCACCGCCAGGAGATTTCACCCGGGGGGATGAGTGGGCTGCGACTGGCGGGACCGTTCAACCCTAGCAAGGCCCTGATTTCCGCTGCGCTCCAACCAGGTGTGGGGCGTCCGCTGGCGCGGCCGGCTGTTGGGGCCAGTGCCTCCGTCGCAGGGCTCCGGATGCCCTGGCCCTGTCTTACGTCTGCGACGTTTTTGTGTTGCTGTCCTGCGGATTCTAGGCGTCCGCTCCAGCCCGTCTAGCCCCTCCTTCGTCGGGGCCTGCGGTGCAGGAAATGTCCCTCCGGCGCTCCTACGTCGCTGATTTCCTCCAGGAATTTCCCGCCCCTTGCCTGCGGTAGACAGGCCTCCGTCGGCCGCCGAGCAAGCGAGCTTGCCAGCAACAAAAAAACAACGGGGGGAGAGGGGAGCTGGCCGGTCACCTAGGTCGCCCCACCCACCCAACTTCTCGGACAAGAAGGAACAACACCATGAACGCAATCGCAACTGCGACCGTGACCACTAAGGACACCGGGGAAGCCATCGACGGCGTAACCGTGCTGGGCGATTACCACATGAACGGCGGCTACGACTGGATGGAACTCATCGAAGCCGAAGGCTGGGCCGTCATCCCCAGCTGGGGCTGTGACGGCTGGGATCTGGGCCAGTGGCCCCATGTCATGGTCGCGGCCACGCGGACAGCTGACAGCATCGGCAACCTGTTCGGAGTCGCCACGTACTGCGAGGGAGACGTGAGCTGCACGTTCTACCGGACCAAGGCCCGGCAGTTCGAAGCGATCACCGAACAGGCCTTCTTCCAATGGAAGACCGGACAGGCCCACGGCCCGGACGACCTCCCCGAAGCCGCCGCGGAACTTCCCTCCCGCTACCGGATGCCCTACACGGTCAACGCCGCCTAAGAAGGGCCAGAACCGGTGCCCCGCCGACAGCGGCGGGGCACCGCACCCCCGCCGCACCACCTGAGAGGACAAACCCTGATGAGCACCTGCCCCGCCCTGATCATCCCCGCCGACGGACGCGAACCCGCACGGGTCGAAACCATCGACGCATCACTGGAGAACCTGCAAACTCTCGTGGCCGGGAACATCGAAGCCGTGAGCAGCTACGACTGGCACTTCTACGTCAACGAGGAAGGCAAGATTCTGAACCTCGCCCCTAACCGCCGCGCCGCTCAACTGGTCCTGGAAGAAACCGGCGTCCTGACCGATGTCTACTGCGGGAACACCGTGTTCCTGGGCGAGACGGACGGCGGCGGCGAGGCCGACGTCCCCGAGGAACTGATCGACCTGGCACAGCAACTCTTCGGACTGCACCAGCCGGTGAGCTGACACCCAGGACGGTGGCCGGTCCTTCATGGCCGGTCACCGCTGGCGGTCCGCCGCCGTGGCCGGCTCCCGCTTCTGGTTACCGGCGGCGGACCGCCAACCGCAGGCCCAGGAGCGGGAGGCAGGGCGGCGCGGCAAGCCGCCCGCAGCACACCAGGTTCAGATTCCCGGGTGCTGCTCAATGGTTCGCAGGGCTCACCCCTATTTGGGGCGTCCGCGGGCGCGGCCGGCTGTTGGGTCCAGGGCCTCCGTCGCAGGGCTCCGGATGCCCTGGCCCTGTCTTACGTCTTCGACGTTTTTGTGTTGCTGTCCTCCGGATTCTAGGCGTCCGCTCCACCCCGTCCAGCCCCTCCTCCGTCGGGGCCTGCGGTGCAGGAAATGTCCCTCCGGCGCTCCTGCGTCGCTGATTTCCTCCGGGAATTTCCCGCCCCTTGCCTGCGGTAGACAGGCCTCCGTCGGCCGCCGAGCAAGCGAGCTTGCCAGCAACAAAAAAACAACGGGGGGAGAGGGGAGCTGGCCGGTCACCTAGGTCGCCCCACCCACCCAACTTCTCGGACAAGAAGGAACAACACCATGAACACCACACCCACCCTCGAAATGCTCGACCCGGCCACCCTGACCGTGGACATCAACGTCCGCAAAGACGCCGCCCTGACCCCCGATTTCATCGCCAGCATCAAAGAGCACGGCGTGATGGAACCCGTCATCGCCCACCGCAAGGACGACGACACCGTGCACGTCCTGATGGGACAGCGCCGCACCCGCGCCGCCGTCGAAGCCGGACGCACCAGCATCCCGGTGATGATCGTCGAATCCCCCGAGGAAGCCGAACGGATCGTGACGCAGGTCGTGGAGAACATCCAGCGGGCCGAACTGACCGAAGCCGACGAAGCCGACGCCTACCACCAGCTGTCCCTGATCGGCGTTTCAGCCGCCACGATCGCGAAAAAGACTGGGCGGACGAAGACGACCGTGGAGAGTGCCCTGAAGGCCAAATCCACCGACACCGGATCCGCCGCCCTGGGCAAGGGGTACACGATTGAAGCGGCCCTGATTCTGGCTGAGTTTGCCACTGATGGTGACGCGGTGGAGGAGCTGGAATCGGTCATCGCCGATGAGCCGGACATGCTCGCGCACGTCACCCAGCAGTTGCGGGACCGCCGCGACCGCGCGGCCGCACTCGCGGCGCTGACCGCCGAGCTGGAAGCCGCCGGGACCACCGTGGTGGAACGCGCCGGATACGACGGGGACAGTGAGAACGTCCGGGTGTCCTCGCTGAACCGGGCAGACGGGGAACCGGCCACCGAGGAGGACGCCAACGCCGTGCACATCGTGTCCTCCTACAACGGCCATCTCTCCACCGTCCCGGTCGTGGCCGGATGGAAAGAGCTGGGCTTCACGCTCCGGTACAGCGGGTACGGCGCATCAGCGGCGAACAAGGGTCCGATGACTGAGGAGCAGAAGGCCGAACGGAAAACCCTGATCGAAAACAACAAGCTGATGCAATCGGCAACTGTGGTCCGGCGCGACTTTGTGAAGGCGCTGCTGGCGAAGAAACAGCCGCCCAAAGGCTGGCAGCACTTCACCGTTCACGCCATCACCCACCATCCCGAAACGGCCAGCGGATACGAGGGATCCGTAGCCGCCGAGATGGCAGGAGCCAAGACGGGGGAGACCTCGGATAGGTGGGGATGGAACCCGCTGAGGGACCATGTGGCCACGTCCCCGGCCCGGCCCGAAGTATCCCTCATTGCACTGGTTTGCGCAGGGTATGAAAAGACCATCGCCAAGGACTCGTGGCGGTCCCCGAGCATCCGTCACATCGACTACCTGAACCGGCTAATTGCCTGGGGGTATACGGCCAGCCCGGTCGAGCAGATCATCCTCGACAGCGCCGCCCCCGCACAGGAACACCCAGCCGCATAAGAGCTGCCTTGCCGGGCGGACCCCCACCGCCCGGCAAGGCCCCCGGCCACTCACCACATGAAGGCCGGGAACCTTCCAGAGGTCGGGCGGTCCGCCGCAAAGTGCGAACCACAGTAGCCACTCACCGGCGGCGGACCGCCGTATTACGCGACGTCCCGCAAACACGTCCAGGTGCCGCGGCCCCGGTCATACGATGACGTATCAGCCGTTCAACGCCGTCACAAATTCCAGCTATGCTGGATCACAGATTTCCTTTGTCCGAGGAGCAGAAAAGGACCGGCCATCAGGCCGGTCCTTTTCTGTTTAACCGCACCCGCCCGGACGGAGACTGTGCACGGCCACCGCTCGCCCAGGGTGCCATACCCATGGAATGGTGACGTGGTGGTTGTGTGCAGCCGGTCAGCTGGGTCCCGTCGTCCAGATGTGTGCGGGAAAAGCCCGAAGGAGATAGCTTTTGCCGTGTCCATGTGGGCGAGGGGTTACTACTCGGAGACGCCAGCGACGGGACTTGACTCCTGCGGGCTCTTCCGGCCCCGGGGACGCCCGCCGGCCTTCCTGGTCGGAGCGTCCAGGCCGAAGCCCCGCAAGTCGGATTCAGTCCACTCTGCGCGCAAGGCAGCCTGGTAGTCCTTGGCGTACTTCTGCTCCGCTGCAGCGAGCAGCTGGGCGGCCTCCTGGACCTCGACGCCGCTGGCAGCGGCCTGCTTCACGGCGTTGACCTTGGTGTCCCTGGCGGCGTCGATCTTGGCAGCGGCTTTTGCCGCGATGTCGTTGATATCCATACCCAAACCCTACCGGCCACGACTGACACCCAGAAGCCGGTTTTCCGGGACCACGTGCGAGAGGCGAAAAAACCTCCAAAAAAGACCGTGCGGAGCAAGCTAGACGGTTATGTGCCATAAGCCGCGTGTTGATCCACGGCCTGCGGCCCTGGATGGGGCACACTCGTCAGTGTGGCCCGGAGATTCCGGGGCGCTGCGCTGGGCATTGGGGGGAGGGGATCGGGATGACTGAAGAGCGGAAGTCAGCGCGCAGGTTCTCACGCCGCCGCCGCGCGAACATTGACGGTGACACCCAGTACGTGCGGGTGTCGATGTCGGAGTTCGAACGCGCGCAGCTCAAGGTCCTGGAGGAACGGACCGGCCGCAGCCCGTCGGAGATTCTGGTCAGTGCTGCCCTGTACGCGGAAAACTCCGAGTCGCTGGCTGAACGGCGGGCGATGGCCGTGGAATTCATTGCAGCCCGCCGCTACCTTGCTGCCCTGTCGAACAACGTCAACCAGCTCGCCCGGCACGCGAACGCCACGGACGAATTCCCGGAAGCAGCACGTACCGTTTTGACCCGGGTGCGTGCGGTCGCTGACCGGATCAATACGATGCTGGATTCGATGATGCGCTGATGATTCCCAACATCACCAAGGGCACCCGCATGCACGGGCTCATCGCGTACCTTGCCGGGCCCGGCCGGGCGAACGAACATACCGACCCGCACCTTGTCGCTGGCTCACTGTCGATCATGGCCTGGCATAACGACGACGAACTGAACGCCGACGCCGCCCAGGGCATTGCCAAGGAATTGGACCGGGCCAGAAGCGTCCTGGGTGTCGAGATTCCCGGCGGGCATGTCTGGCACTGCTCCCTGTCGCTGCGCGCCGAGGAAGGCGACCTTACCGACCAGAAGTGGGCGGACATTGCGCAGGACTTCATGGACGAGATGGGGTTTACCGAAACCAGCGGACGGGCACCGGCCCAGTGGGTGGCGATCCGTCATGGCCACAGCAAAGCCGGAAACGACCACATCCACATCGCTGCGTCCATGGTCCGCGAGGACGGCACGAAGTGGAGCAGCTGGCGGGACTTCCCCCGGGCACAACAAGCCGCCCGGGAGCTTGAGAAAAAGTACGGCCTGGAAGAACTTTCGCCCACGCATTCCACCCGCGGCCTCCGGCCAGGAGAACGCGAAGCCTCCGAGCGGCGGGGAGCCCCGGAACCGGAACGCCGGTCCCTGGAACGCAAGGTCCGTGCCTGCGCGACGTCGGCCCAGGATGAGGCCGAATTCATTCGACGCCTGCGCCGTACCGGCGCCCTGGTCAGGCCGCGGTACGCGTCCGGACGTGACGACGTCGTGGTCGGCTACAGCGTGGCAGAACGTCCCCCCAAAGGTGGCCGACCCGTTTGGTTCGGAGGCGGTCACCTCGCCAAAGACCTCGCCCTGCCCAAGCTCCGTGCCGAGTGGCCCGACAGCCCACAAGGTGCCGCCGAGGCGGTCGCAGAATGGCAGGCAGCTGCACGCGGACGCCGCCCGGTCACGATCGGCCGCGAAGCCCACGAACCTGACCCGCAAATGTGGGAGCACTACAGCGACGAAGTTGCCCGGCTCCGCGAAACGCTCCGCACCGTGCCGCTGGACGATCACGCGACCTGGGCGCACGTTGCACGCGAGACATCCGGCGCCTTCGCAGCCTGGTCCACGGCAACAGAGGCAACGCCAGGACCACTCGCAGCAGCAGCCGACGAGCTGTCCAAGACAGCACAACTGCGGCGCTACCCGGTCCGCCCCATCCGCAGCGCAGGACCATCCGCCCGCGGCGCCTCGCTCATGCTCATGGCGGCTTCGATGGGCGGCACCGGAACCGCCGCGCAGGCAATCATGCTGCGCCAGCTGCTCAACGTCGCCAAGGCCGTCCACGACATGCACAAGGCATCCAATGACCTGCGCAAAGCACGCCAGATCAGCCACATGGTCAAGTACCACCTAAGCCAGGTCGCAGCCGCACTACCCAGCCTCCCAGCGACCGCGCCCACACCGGACAGCGAAGCTGCCGCCGCGGTACGCGCTAGTACAGCCGGCCAGATTGGCGGCCGGTCCGCGGGCTCCGTGCTGCCGCCCAAATACGTGCAGGCACGCACCCACGCGAGCACCCGAAGCGGGAGTACCCGCCCAGACATTGAGAGATAACACCAAGGAGGGGAACCATGAGCGAATCTGACGGCATTGATGAGGCTCTTGAGGGAATGTCGCGCGTTGCGCTGACCGTCGCCGGCCGGCTCGGTGAGCAACTGGCCAGGGCACGCGAGCAAGAGCTGCGCCGCGCCCAAGCGGCCGAAGAACAACAGGCCCGCGAACTGCAGGCCCGGTTCGATGCGGAGCGGTCGGCTGCTCGTGCACAGCTCGCCCCGGTCATGGACAACCGGTGGTGGGACACAGCCACCGGCCGCGACGTGGAAAGGGCACATGAGACGGCCACCGCGTGGAAGGACCACGACCCGGCGGCGCGCGACGCGGCCGAGGTGATCCGCGACCAGGTGCAGCGCCGCTACAGCTTGGACGTGGACAACCTCGGTGCCAATGAAGTGACGGTGGCGGAGGCCCTGGCTAAAGCCGAGCGGGACCGCGAGCAGGCGGAACAGGAACGCCGTGCCGGCCGTGTTGAAAGCGCACAGGCTGTGCAGTTGCTAGCCGAGGCCGACAGGGAAGACAGGAAACGCGCGGAGGCCGTTGATCGGCCCTCAAGGGAGGACTTGGACGAAGCGCTGGCCTGGCTCCGGGAGACCAAACCCATCGAGGCACACAACTGGGAACAGCGGCATAATTCTGCGGACAGCGTGGCCGAGGAGAAGGACATGGAGAGGCGGCTGATCACAGACTGGACAGCTGCTCGCGCCAATCACCGCCCCGAGCAGTTGCGTGACCAAGCAGGAGCCAAATACGACTCAGCCGAGCGCCGACACGAACTGGCGGCCAGCCTCGAAGGGGTTGCTGACCGCGAGGCTGTACAAGCACGCCTCAATGCCGACCAGGATCAGGGCACTCCGCCCAGCGCCTCAGTCGTCAAAGCCCCACATTCCACAGCAAAAGCCAGCAAGAAGCGCGGACTGATCGGCCAAATGAAGCTCATACAAAAGGGCCTTGGTCGTTAGGTTGGAAGAATGGCAGAGGGGCAGGGCGCCGATTTGGTGCCCGTCCCTCCCGCCCAAGCGCTCTATGACCAAGATCCCTCGTCAGGATTCCACCGGTGGTGGTCTTCCGCAGATGAATCGAACACCGGATCGATGAATACAAGGACTCTTTCGACCTGGTCATCCAGGTGTGCCTCGCATAGGTCTTCCACTTTCTGTTTGCCCCGCCAAGCTGCCCACTTGGCCTGGCCAACCTCCCCGTATCCGGCTAGTAGAGCGCGGAGCGGCCCCAGCTCGACGCCTCGATGTTGCGCAACCTGAGTCGCTGCCTCCCGGACCTCTATGGCAGCAAACTCGTATCGGTCGGACAAGGCGGCGACATCAAGCAGGTCACGCCACCTAGTGCTGGTTGTGCCACGCTGCAGCATGGTGATTGTCTTCTCTGCGATGACGGTTACGAGCGGATGGCCCTGCATCTTCACCGATCCACCGAGTAGCGAAGGGAGTTCGATAGGCTCGGGAGCGGGCCAAATGGGATCACCTGTGCTGATGTCGAGTTTGATCGTAAGTTTCGCCCGATGCAGTCGCGCTGGCAGGGCGACACGTAAGCCGGTGTACTCGTCCTCGTCGCGAATTTGCTCGACGCTTAAGCCGTCGGGCTGAAACGTGAGGCCGTCTTCGGCGACCAGGTCAGAGACTGCTGTGACCACCTCGGTGACATGGACGGCGTCGAGTTCAAAATCGAGCG
The DNA here is from genome assembly GCF_009928425.1 of Pseudarthrobacter sp. ATCC 49987. Classification (NCBI taxonomy): domain Bacteria; kingdom Bacillati; phylum Actinomycetota; class Actinomycetes; order Micrococcales; family Micrococcaceae; genus Pseudarthrobacter; species Pseudarthrobacter sp. ATCC 49987. Next base: position 20,749 of record NZ_JAABNS010000003.1, read on the forward strand.
CCTGCATGTCGATGTCCCGAGTAGGCCGGCGAAGTGAATGAGCGGAGAGAAGCACACCACCTTTGAGGCAAAAGTCCCCTGCGTACGGAGTGCTTCCGAGGCGAGCCAAAAATCGCTCAAGCGCATACAAGACGAGGATTTCATCAAAGGGGCGCTTACGGCTGCGTGCAACAGCCTGCAGCTGAGCGTAGATTTTGGACGCTGTCATAAGAGGACCTCTAGAGCGCGGCGGAGCGGTCCCTTGGACCGAGGGACTACCGATGCAATTTGCATAAGTCGTGCTGGCTGAGCTCCCGGCAGCTTCAGCCAGTTACGAAGGGCTTCGATACCAGTTTCATACCCGGCACTGGCCCGCAAACGAAATGCGTCAACAATAGAGCGCTCGGGGGAGTAGATGCCGATCCTCGTCCCATCCGCGCCTTCGATTGGCATCAGCGACCGGCCGAGATCGAATGTGGTCTTATCGAACATATGCCAGGTAACCGGCGCCGAAATCTGCGGGGGAGTTCGTCCACGCGGAAGTGCCAGATCAATGGATGACGGGATCTCGTCTATCAACCCATGATGTGCCAGGGCGCTGTTCAGACAGATGGTGGCCGAGGCAGCTTTGTGTGCGGCCTCTAGCAAATCGAGATCTGTGTCCATGCCGTCTGGCGTTATATAGAGTCCCGGGCCGATCTGCTCTATGAGTCCAGAGTCTCGTAGCCGGTACAGACTTGCCTTTGGTACGCCGAAATGCGAAGCGTCTCTGACACTGAAAGCCGCGCCATGAGGAAGGCGGTCCAAAAGTGCGCTTCTTCGTTTCATGGATACATTCTACGACAGATAATCATAGCTGTCGTAGAAAAGTCTCGGGGATGGGCATTGGGGATCGAGGGAGAGAGGTTCGTCGTCGTCGGCGTCTGCGGCGACGGCGGCGCCGCGGTGATGATGATCATGACGAGCATCAGGGCGACGATGAAGACAACGCGGCGTTAGAACTCTCCAGCCACCGGCTACGGCTCAGTTGAACACCACGCAAGATTCGCGGAGTCCCTGGAGCAAACCGGCGCTACGACGCCTAGATCCGCAACGACTCACTGCCGCAAGCAGCGAAGGCACCCACCCAAGCGGGGCAGTCACCGGGGGCAAGGGTGCCACTAAGGCCAAGAAGTCCCGTACAGGGGCTGCAGTAAGCGCGGAGTGAGGCAAGGGCGGGTTATCCCGGTAGTCAGGAAGAAGCCCCATAGTCTGCTGTCCTCAGCCAACGTCAAGTTTCGGATGGCACGATGCTGGCGAAGCCCGGGTCAACCGCTATTCGACCGCGGCCTCGTAAGGTACGGCCGCCAGCAGTTTCGCTTCATGCAGGTTTGTGGTGGCTAGCACCGTCAGACATTCTTGCGGAGATTCAACGGCAGGAACTTGTCGATTTCCTCGTCTGAAAAAGTGAGATCTTCCTGCTCCTTCAATGCCCGTTGAGCCAAGCGATACGCCTTAGAACTGGTGTCCGGAGCTGTCCGATACACCTCCTGTGCCCGAGCACTTAGTCCTTCTCTCCGTTCTCTAATCTCCTTGGCAGTCAGAGCGTGCCCCTTTACATCCGCCAACAGGTGAATATAGCTGTCTCGGATCCTGACGAGGGATTTGGCCGCTTCTCGATGCTCAACGGCTTCTTGTGTCGGATTGAAACTGAGTTGATACAGCGTGTAGCTGGCAGTCAGGGTGGCAAAACCAAGGGCCACGTACAGAAATGCCCGATTCTCACTTTGGAGGCTGGTCAGCACTCCGCCGAAGGTTAGCGCGTTAAGGACGATATTGATCCACTGGGAGACAACCGCTTTGCGGCTACATTGTTCCCGCGCCTTCTCGTGAGTCTTGTGCGTGTAGGCAACACGTCCAAACTCCTCCCGAATCAAGTCCAAATTCGGATCTAGTCTCCTGCCGGAGAACCTTCCACCTACCAAAGCCCACCCAATCCTAAATAGTGACGTTACGCCCCGGCCCAGGATGCATCTCCGAATGGGAGTGCGTCCTGGGTCCGGAGGAGCTTATTGACTCAATTGAAGCCGCTTGACCGCTGGGGCTTTGGCTTGATGTCAGGCACAGGATGCAGCAGAGCTGTCTGGGCCTCCTGGGACTCGGCGCCCGGGCCGTCCCCAAGCCACAACCCCGTGCCTTTCCACATTTCGTAATGCAACAACCACTCCGACGCCCAGGGCAGCGTGGTGTCCACCAAATGCATCTTTGCGGACCACTGCTTGGCCGTGTTGAGGCAAAGCGATCCGTCGTCCCATATGTGGGGCAGGAGGCCTCTTGCGTTTGGTTCCAACGGTGGGTGCACTACGTTCACAACAGGGTTCTGCCCGACCCTTAGCGATATCTCGATGGTGTATTCGCGTGACAACGCTGAAGGTTTCAGTCGGCCCCGCCAGACCAACCTGTTCGGGCCAATCCGCACCGAGCTGTCGGGGTAAACGCTTTTCAGTGCCAGCGCTTGTTGACCGAGGTTCAGCCGGCCGGAACTCACATCCGGCCTCCATGAAAGGTGTGGTCTCGGACAGGTCGTGTGGTGGTGACTGCACCGGCAATAGCCAGTGTGCCGGTGCCGTGCTGAGCACGCAGGTTTCCGGCCTGCCGGGCTTCAACGAATGGATTGCTGAGCGCGCGGGCTCCGGCCACAGCTGCACTCTCGCCGAGTACCATCTGTACACTCTTAAGGACGTTGTCGTTGCCACTGTGAGCAGCGATTCCGTTGATGTCGCGGGACACGGCCTCTGCCCACTCGAACAATGCCGCGGCCCGCCAGCGCTCGTTTGCCCAGCAGTCCGCGAAGTTCTCTTCAGGCATCACGGGATTCGATATCACGTACTGTCCGTTGATGACCTGAATGTGCTCGACAAAACTGCCAGCGATATCCCGCAAGACGTCGAAAAGGGTCTCACCCCGCTGATAGGCACGTGCGGCCAGAGTGGTGATCACGATTGAAGACGGCCGCTTATCCAGACGGCCAGTGAAGTAGATATCCCGGTGGCGCTTGAGTGCTTGGACAGCGAGCTGCAGGGTTGTCTTGTGCGTCCAGTCAGGAACCGCATCCACGTCAACGCCACGTTTCGCCAGAAGCGCTTCCTTCAGCATCACTTCTTCCCGGGCCACTTGCTTGAACCACGCAGCGTACCCACGGGGGTCAGAACGTTGCCAAGACCTTACGTCATGATCGGTTATCAGGATGCCGTCATCCGAGCCGCGCTCCGGGGAAGTATCGGGAACTGCCGGAAGGATGTCCATGTGCATGCCAGAGTATTCGAGTGTCCAGCACCGCTCGCTTTCAACCAGCAAAGGTTTGCCCTGAGACGCCGCTACGAACTTCCGGAGGCCCGCGCCGGTGTCTTTCTTGAGATCGGCCTGGGTGGTCGAGGAGGCCTGAATGCCGCGCAGCACCACAAGATCGATGTCGACGTCGTCCTTGCGGTGAAACCTCCGGGTCATGGTGCCGAGGGCAAATGAGCCTTGGACGTACACTTCGTTATTGGCCGTGGACTCGGCCCAGTGCTCGTTGAGGATCGCGCCGACCTCTTGATAGCGGGAGGTGACCAAGGCCTTCTCATTCGCTGTGATGTCCAGCGAGGAGATGCCGGCACCCAAAATCTTTTCGAGGTCTCGGAACCCTGCTCGTTCAAGTGCAATTGTCATACCACTCCTAAGAGATAGGTGTGGCCGCCGAAGTGTCTCGACTTGCCGAGCATTTCTTGAGCAAGTCTTGAGGATGTAAGCTCTTCCCATCCCGGTCGCAAGGGAATGAAAACAGCCTCAGTCGGTAGCCCCTAACCTCAAGGTGGGATTACCCTGAGGCTTTTTCGTGTCTCTAGGACACAAACAAGACACTACATGTAGTGCATGCGCCGCTTTGGAACCCCAAGATGATGTATTACAAGTATGTCATTTAGTCCACCGGCCGTCCACAGGGCGGGGGCCTTAGGATGTCCGTGATTCCGCCGAAGTGAGACAGGAAATCCACACCCTGTGGACTACTAGGCCACATTTATTCTCCGGCGTGTCGTCAGCTACCGGCGTGTCGCCCCGCCCTCGGAGTTTCGTCCCTGCTCCGCAGTCGACCCTCCGCCACTTGAAGCGTCCCAGCGCTTTTGGGCCCCTTGTCGGCTGATCCCGAACGCTCGTCCGATCTTGTCCCAGGAGACGCCCGCTGCCCTGGCGGCGGCCACGGCGTCGTCGAGCTGGGCTTCGAGATCCTTCAGCCTCCGGCTGAGGGTGCCGATGGTGTGCAGCGACAGCTCCGGGGCAATATGCCGGTGCCACACGTCCAGGAACAGCGGCTCCAGGACCTCACGGTCGCTTATATCAGCGGCGTCGGCGCTGGCCGGCGGTCCCGCGTAGATGCGCCCCGCGGCGACATTCTCGTCGGCCGGATCCCAGACTCGTGTCCACAACGGGTCCAGGATGACGTGTTCCCGGAAAGGAACACAGCTGCAGGCAACCCGCCATCCGACCACCTGCGACGGCGGCCGCCACGCCTCGCGGGTTGGATCCTCCTCATGCCCGACCGGCCGGCCGTCGGGCGTCATCAGGTTGATCTCCATCCACCTGCCACCCGACCCGTACATGCCATCCGCGAAGACACAGACAACGTAGCCTTCATGCTCGCTGCCCTCGATAAACCAGCCCATCGCGCTTCCCTTCACCGGCCGCCAATTGCTACAGTGACAGTATGAACGCCAGCAACTCTTGTTGACAAGCGCCGTAGCTATAGCAACTTTGGTTGACATAATCGCAATTATCGGCTCTTTTGTAGCATGCACAGAAAGGGCTTGTTTGTCTCGCAATCGGCGGGCCTGTAAAAAGCGCGCACACGAGGAAGCCGTAAACGCCCCGGGCGGCAATGTCAGTCGGGTTTGATACGTTGCATCCATCAGCAACGTCTGGGGGTGATTAAATGGCTGAGCGAAATTCGTACCACGTGGTTCCTGGCGAAGATGGATGGAAGGCCGAGCGCGAAGGCTCGTCTCGCGCTTCTTCTGTTCACGACACGCAGTCCGCAGCAATCGACGCTGCTCGTGGTTATCTGTCCCGCTCTGGGGGCGGCGAATTGAACATCCACGGCAAGGACAACAAGGTCAGGGCAAAGGACACAATTGCACCTGGCAATGATCCACGGAATACACCTGGATAAGCCTGATCGCGCAATGACCCCGCTGGCTTCGGTTTATTCAACAGGAGCCGGCGGGGCCTTCTTGTATGCGGACCGACGGGGGGCCGGAGGGACACATAATGCCTGTGGGCTGGCCTAACACCGCGGCTGACGGAATATCCATTATCGGCCCTCGAGTAGGACTCCTAATGGACGAGAGAATCACCGCATCCAACGCCGAAAAATAGTCGCAGGACCAGCCCATTCAATCGGTAACCGTCCTCAAGGGCCCTTGATGGTGATGTTCGTCAGGCACCTGCGTAATAAGCCACGGCGCAGGCTTCGACTGCGGCGTTTGGTTCCTCACGGGTCAATGGGCTCGCGCTCGGGCTCTGCGCCGTGGTGGCCGCGGCTGGAGCTGCGGTGTGCCCAGGCTGCTCCAGGATGGCCGGGGAGTTCTGTGCCGCGGGGAAGCTCCCGGCCCCCTGTGCGACCGCGGTTGACGGCTCGTTGGGAGATTCCGCAGGAAAAGTTGGCTAAAGGTATTGCCTAAGTAACTTAGCTATTTCACAGTGCACGTCGCCAAGATGCGAGCCACAGTAAGAAGTCTTTCATTGGTCACTTGGTCCAAAGGCCGGTATTGCCGCGGCGCCACCCCACGGAAGCTGACTTCTTCCACCAGATCACAGCCTTTAGGGAACTTGCATCATCCTTTTGGTCGGAAAAAGACCATCTCATCGGAAACCCAACCGGCCGATGTGTGTCACGTCACCTGACGAAAGAATTAATGTGCCTAGACAAAACGGGCCCCTGCTTATCGTCAAGATTGCTGTCCACGTTTTTGGTAGCTCGCTTCAAGGAGGAAGCCGTCATGTCAATCACGTTCCAACTGCCCATGGCTTTCCGTTCAAAACGGAGGGCCATCCCCGCTTCACCAGTCGATCAGTCTTTTCGGACTGCAGAGACGCGCCGGGCCCTTGTGGCACCCGGACAGATCAGCTCCTTTGCCTGGGAGGGCGCCTACATCGAGCCAAGTGATCAATCTGCGGAGTCAATGGCCCGTGGCACGCAGCCCAACCCCGAACTTGAACGATTTATTGCCAGCGTTATGTACGGCGAATAGAACGACTATCCACATCACACAATGGAGTTGAGAAATATGACAGTCACTCTCGACCAGAAGACGGCCCTTGAACCAGCGTTTGATCCACGGGTTTTCCGTGACACGCTCGGGCACTATGCTTCCGGCATCACCATCATCAGCGGCATCGACGAGGACGGCCCGATCGGCTTCACGTGCCAGTCCTTCTACTCCGTCTCGACCGACCCCCCCCTTGTATCCTTCAGCGTCATGACCAGCTCTACGACCTACCCGCGGCTACGCGAGTCCGGCAAGTTTGTCGTCAACGTCCTCGCCCACGACCAGGACAACGTCTCAAACCAGTTTGCCCGCAAAGGCACCGACAAATGGGCCGGGATCGACTGGTCACCAACTAACGCAGGCAACCCCATCATCGCTGGCACCCTGATGTGGCTCGACTGCGACATCTGGGCAGAACACGAGGCCGGCGACCACTACATCGTCATCGGACGCGTCAACGAAATGAGCCCACCCACCTGGCACAAAGAAGAACCACTGCTCTACTTCAAGGGTCAGTATCGCCACCTCCGCGGTATCGACGACAAGGTGTAGACCTCACCCGCCTGATCCCTAAGGCGTGGCATCTATGGATTGGAATCTGAAGAGGTGTGTATATGTCGCTTTGGCGTGTGAAACGAAAAACGAAACCGGCAAGAGCTGTCGCCGACATTCTCCGGGAGCGCAACGAGAGAAGGACTGCGGCCCTCATTGCCTGCATCACGGAGATAAGTGGTACAGGAGGCCCCGAAACTGTCACACATTCTCTTGTGGCTGAGCGGGCTGGCCTTCCGTTGCAATGGGTCGAATGGCAATACCCATCCCGGGATAAGCTTCTTGCCGTCGCAGGTAGGTAGCTACTGCCCACCATGTTTTGTCGGCCTGGTCCTGGAAGGACCAGGCCGACTTCCATGCCCACACGAATGAACTGGAGGTCCAGCGTTGAGTACAACGGAGGCGCCTATGCCTAATTCGCTGATCCATAAATTCGACACAGCACCTGCCGGCATGATCGAGCACCGTGAAAGACTATCGCCGTGAGCCCCGATGAGACCCTTCGCCTGCTGCAACAGAACGCTTTCGACGCGGCCCCGCTGGCCACTGCCATCTTTCGTAAAGAATCCCCTACAGAGCTGGTGTTCCTGGGAGGCAACCGCAAGCTCGATGCATTGCTGCACGACTCAAGCAAGCCTGCGGATGATCCGGATGATGTCCCAACACCGGCCCTGATAAAACTCATTGCGACATCGCTTTCTGACCCGGCGGACGATCAAACCATGACGGTTCATCTGGGCGAGCAGCTGGCTGCTTTCCGCCCCCAGGTCAAGATGTTCAACGTACCCGGCGATCCCGGGGAGTATCTGGTGGTTCAGTTGGCGGCTTTGGCGGAACCGGACTCCACCGAACACGGCCTACATTCCACAATCCGGCAGCTGAAGGATCTGTTAGATAATTCAGCGGCCCTCATGTATGTCAAAGACCTAGACGGACGTTACCTGATTGCCAATCACTACTACGCTCGACACCTTGGGATCGCAGCAGAATCAATTATCGGCCTGACTGATTATGACTTGTTTCCTAAGGCCGTGGCTGACAACTACTCCAACAACGATCACATGGTCATCAGGACCGCCAGCTCAATCGAAGTCGAGGAACTCTTGGCGACAGACCGGGACCAGTCCGAATTGGATGAAGACAGCCGTTGGCTGTCCATAAAATTCCCGCTTCTGGATGACGCCGGCAAGCCATACGCTCTGGGCGCGATCTCTACGGACATCACTGATCGGAAGCGGGCAGAAAGGGCTGCGCGGGAAGCGATGCATGACGCGGAGCGTGCTAACCGCTCGAAAAGCGAATTCCTGTCAAGGATGAGCCACGAGTTGCGTACGCCGCTGAATGCCATATTAGGGTTCGCGCAACTGCTTCAGGACTCACCCCTCAGCCCCAGCGCAGCGGAGAGTACGGGCCATATCCTCGATGCCGGCAAGCACCTCCTGGCACTCGTTAATGATGTTCTGGACATCACCTGGATCGAGGCCGGCGCCCCTGGCATTGCCTCCGCTCCTGTACCGGCAATCGAGTCGATCCACCAGGCCCTCAAATTGGTGCGCCCGCTGGCCGCTGCACAGGACATCGAGATCGCTAGCGACTTGCATGGCGCCTTGCACCGTTACGTCCTAGCTGACACTCAGCGGCTAAGACAAGTCTTCATCAATTTGCTGAGCAACGCTGTGAAGTTCAACAACCCCCAGGGTGCTGTAAGGGTCTGGTGCGAGGCAGTGGACGGGACGCTGCGCTTCTTGGTCATGGACACGGGCCCTGGAATGTCCGAGGACGACGTGGAGCGGCTGTTCAAACCATTTGTGCGCCTTGATCAAGCGGCTGCCATTGAGGGGTCCGGCCTAGGCCTAGCCCTTTCCCGACGCCTTGTGGAGGAAATGGGCGGCTCTTTAGGCATTGAACACACCGCCCCGTGGGAGGGGTCAACCTTTTACGTGGACATGCCACTCGCGCCTGCACCGGAGGAGGACCTCGACACGTCGGCCCCCGAAAAAGATGCTCTCGACACCAACGAGGCTGCTCATGCTACGATCCTGCAGATTGAAGACACTTACGCGAATATCCGCTTGGTGGAGAACATCATTTCCGGGATGGGCGGGCTGAACCTTATTTCGGCTACAAGTGGTGAGTCCGGGGTAGCTTTGGCCCAAGATCAGGCGCCTCAGCTTATCCTGTTGGACGTGAATCTCTCCGACATGTCAGGGGTTCAAGTCGTAAAACTCTTGCAGCAGGACCAGCGCACGAAGGACATCCCGGTGATTATTCTTTCCGCAGATGCAACTCCGGCGCGCATAGCCGAACTCCGGAGTATGAAGATCCTTGACTACCTAACGAAACCGTTCGACATCGAGCATTTTGCGCGGACAGTTCGCCAGGCGCTAGCCCTGGCATGAAGATCCTCACCATCTTCATCGCCGATGACCACCCGGTCTACAGGGAGGGCCTCGCCCAGAACTGGAAGAACGTGCCTCAAATCAAGGTTGTCGGCTCCGCCGGTGACGGTAAGAGCGCACTGGCAGCGATCCGGGAACTGAAGCCAGATGTGGCAGTCATGGATTTACAACTGCCCGAGCTCAACGGCATGGAAGTCCTGGAGACGCTGTTCGCCGAGGCGGCACCGACGAACATTCTTGTCTTGACCGCATACATGGACAGCAAGACGGTCTTCAGGGCCTTCACGCACGGAGCCCGCGGGTTCCTGGAGAAAGCGGCGTCCTTTGATGAGATCACGGATGCAGTCCTGCGCATCGGTGCGGGTGGAACCATCATCGCCCCGTTCGCGCAGGACGTGCTCGCCCGCGAACTACGAACCCGCCGGGACACGCCTGACAGGCCGACGCTCACCGCCCGCGAGGTCGAAATTCTTCGTCTTGCAGCAGATGGCCATTCGGGTCAGAAGATTGCCAACGAGCTGCACATCTCCTTGACGACCGTCAAGACGCATCTGCAGCACATCTACGAAAAACTCGAAGTCTCGGACCGGGCCTCCGCGGTCGCGCAAGCCATCCGACGCGGAATCCTCCACTAATCTGCCACAGTGATACCGTGCCCGTAATTGAACGGTCAAGCACCCCAATGTCGGCGAATGGGTGGCCCTCATTGCTTGAGGGGCGTCCTCACCCTTAGACGATCTCAGTAGTGCCGTCTGGGATAACGACACACCCTGAGACTCGTGCAGACGACTGATATCATCCTCCATCCCGGTCGACGGCGAGCCGGTGGTCGGCGAGCTCGGCCAGGTGCCCGGCTGCTTCGGGCTCATCGCGGGCGAACTTCTCGCCGATGAGATCATGACCGGCACGAAGCACCCTATGCTAGCCACTGTCCGGCCCGGGCGATTTCCTAGCACCCGAGCCCGGCAGGGCCCGCCTACTCGACCGGGTGAACGGGCCCATTTCTCGCAGCTTGGTACGTGTTTCCCCAGGGGGCCAGCCCGGGCAGAGCCCGACCTCGCGAAGGACGTCTGCCGTCTCATTTCAGTGCAGAACACGCTGTTGCTTCTCGTAGGCATTGACGTGTCGCAATCCCCCCGGTAGCTTCTAAACGGTATATTTTCAGATAGAACTATGGGCTCCAGGGGGTCCTCGGAGGTGGACCATGAGCGCAGTGGGACTGTTCTACGTAGGTGCGGTTCTCTTCATCAACGGCCTGATGTTGCTCGGACGCGTATCAGCCAGGAGCGCCGGAATCTTCAACATACTCGTCGGTGGGCTGCAGTGCGTGATGCCACTGATGATTCTGGCCCAGTCCGGAGGGGATGCGGCGACACTGCACGCGACATTCCCGACCCTGAGCTTCGGCTTCACCTATCTGTATGTCGGTATCGCTAATCTGGCGGGGATCTCAGGTGAAGGCATCGGGTGGTTCTCTCTCTTCGTCGCGGCCTCGACCATCTACGCCGCGATTGACTCGTTCTTCGCCGAAGATCTCACCTTCGGAGTAATCTGGTTGGCTTGGGGGATCCTCTGGTTGTTGTTCTTCGCCCTACTCGCGCTGGAAAAATCAACCCTGACCCCTTTTGCCGGGTGGCTGGTGACGCTATGGGCTCTTCCGACGACGTCGATCCCGGCCGTGCTGCTGTTGCGCGATGCCTGGGTGCCCGGGGCCGCGGGGGCGGCTGGGTTGCTGGTATTGCTGGGGGTTCTGGCGATTACGGCGACGGTCCTGGCCAGGCGAACCCTTGCGGCAGCTGAAACGTCGAACGCACCGGAGAATGAGCTAGCGGGCCAGTCCGTTTAGCATCTGGAGAATCTGATCGGCAGTCTTCGGGCTGCCGGCCAGCTCCTGCTCGAGGGTTTCCATCTGTGGAGCGAGCATGGCGTGGACCTCGTATCCCCTTCTCAAGGGGTTCACCAGGACGCGCCGACGGTCACCCGAGTCGACTTCGCGGACTAATAGTGCAGAGTTCACCAGTTTGTCCACCGCCCGGGTGAGGCTGGGGCCGGTCAGCCCCACGGCCTCAACGATCTCGGACATGGCCACAGGCGTAGAGGACCGGGCGACGAAGTCCAGGGCCGACCACTGATTCACGGTGAGCCCTTCAGTTAAGACCAGGGCATGGGCACGCCCGTGTACGCGCCGCATGGCTGCCGCGAGGGCCGCGACCAACCCGACATTCGCTGTTGTCGTCGACATGACGACCACTCCCCTCCACGACCCATAACTTCCGCACAACCCTTCCATATGGAAGTAACATATGCCAAGGTAAGTGGCGCAGATCTCATGAGTGAAGGGCGCCGGTGCCCGCCATCACCCGGAGGCTGTCCTATGTCTACACATGTCTGCAAGGTGGTGAGCGCCACCCCGGGGTTTACCGCAGCGGTGAGGTGGCGAACTTTCAGGTCGTTCCGGCGCTGGCCTGGATGGCACGACATCTCAACAAACGGCGCTGGTTCGTCTCGCCGACCACGTCTGGCCGCGCCAGACCGCGGTGGTGCTGAGCGAAGCGTGCGCTGAGCTGGGGATCGAGACTGTCGAAGAGGCCTTCGTGCGAATAAGCGGTGCGCGGGTGGGGCCTGCTCGCTGAGAAGGTAGCCAGGATCACATGCAACGGCGGTGATCAGCCGACAGAGTTGATCAGTGTGCCGATGCCAGCAATGGAGATAGCTGCCTCGTCTCCTTGCTGGACTTCCACGAAGGTACCGGGGGCGCCCGTCATGACAACGTCGCCAGCTTCTAGGGCCAACCACTTCGTGACATGGACCAGACAGTCGACCACACTTGAGGGCAGGTTGAAGGTGCCAGATCGTGCCTTGACCTGCCCATTGATCATTACGTCGATGGTGACGTCGTCAGGATCCGCGAGGTCCGTCTCAATCCAGGGCCCAAGGGGGGTGTACTTGGTCCCCGCTTTGGCCTGGAAGAGTCTTTCATCAATGGCCCCTTGATTGGCGTTGGTAACATCGTTGGCGATGGTGTAACCCAAGACGTGCGCCAAGGCATTATCCGATGTGAGGTGCGCAGCGCTCTTACCGATGACCACGGCCAGTTCGCCTTCAACGTGCACGGGCCCGATGCCGCGCTGTGCCCGGACGACGTCTGTCGGGTTTGCAATCGTGTGCACTGACTTGAGCCAAGGCTGCACAGGCAATGGATGGTCAAGGCCGTTGTGACCGACACCTACAATGACGGCGGGGCAGGCGGGGGCAAGCAGCTTGGCGCCTTCCGCGGGCGTTATTGCACCCGAGAAAGAGGGGACCTCCGCAAATGGATCATCAATGTGGTGCCACTCTTCGTTCAGATGGATGGCATGGCGGACGCCATCGGGGGTCTGTAATCGCGCAATACGCACGGCAACTCACTCTGCGGGGCTGGTTAGTTCGGGATTTCGGATACATTTTTCAGCGATCACCGCCAAGATTGCCCCCTTGACATGCGAACCTGTCAGGCGGCGCCCAGACTCTGGGACGCTGCTTTGATACTTTCGCGGGCAACGGCTAAGTGATCAACCGTTGTAGGGGTCGCTAATGCCGATGTATTGGGTGTTAAGGTATTCCTCCATGCCTTCGAGTCCGCCCTCGCGTCCCAGCCCCGACTGTTTCACTCCGCCGAAGGGTGCTGCGGCGTTGGAAATGACGCCGGCGTTCAGGCCGAGCATCCCGGTTTCGAGCTTCTCGCCCATCCTGATCCCGCGGTTCAGGTCCTTTGTGAAGACGTAAGCCACGAGCCCATATTCGGTGTTGTTGGCCAGCCTGACGGCCTCATCCTCGCTGGTGAACGTGGTGATCGGTGCCACCGGTCCGAAAATTTCCTCGGAAAGGATCCGGCTTTCTGCGGCTACGCCGATGAGAATGGTGGGTTGGTAGAAGTAGCCCGGTCCGTCCACCGGTGCACCGCCGAGTATGGCCGTGGCACCTGAGGCGAGGGCGTCGGCGACCAGCTCATGGACCTTGTCACGGCTCTTGGCATCGATGAGCGGACCCACTGTGGAGTCGGGCTCGGTGCCGCGGGCGGTGGTCATTTCCTTCATTTTTGCCGCGAACTTCTCAGCGAATTCGGCAGCAACTGTTTCGTGGATGATGAACCGGTTCGCAGCGGTGCAGGCTTCACCCATGTTTCGAAGCTTGGCGAGCATGGCTCCGTTGACTGCTGCATCCACGTCGGCATCTTCAAACACGATGAAGGGCGCGTTGCCACCCAACTCCATGGAGGTACGCAGTACCGTCTCAGATGCGTCGGCCAGCAACCGCCGGCCGACCTGGGTGGAGCCGGTAAAGGAGAGTTTGCGCAGTCTGGAGTCCTTGATCAGCGGCCCGGTGGTGGCGCCTGCGGTTGAGGACGGGACCACGTTCAACACACCGGCTGGGAGGCCTGCTTCGTGCATAACGGCGGCGAACAGCATGGACGTCAGCGGTGTGAGCTTCGCCGGCTTGAGGACCATGGTGCAGCCAGCTGCAACAGCGGGAGCGATCTTGCGGGTAGCCATGGCCAACGGGAAGTTCCACGGGGTGATCAGCAGGCACGGACCCACCGGCTTCTTTGTGACCAAGAGTCGGGATTTGCCGTCGGGAGAGACGGAGTAGCGACCGAAGGCACGGACAGCTTCCTCCGAGAACCAGCGCAGAAACTCAGCTGCGTACGCTACTTCGCCGCGGGCTTCTGCCAGGGGCTTGCCCATCTCCAGGGTCATCAGCAGAGCGAACGCTTCGGTACGCTCCGTGAGCAGCTCAAAGGCACGGTGCAGAATTTCCCCGCGCTCACGCGGGGGAACTTTTGCCCAGGACTCCTGCGCGGCATCTGCCGCGTCCAACGCTGCGACACCGTCTTCGGGGCCTGCATCGGCGATACTCAACAATACCTTCCCGGTAGCAGGGTCCTCGACATCGAACGTTCCGCCTGATCCGGCCGGACGCCACTGGCCATCGATATACAGCCCGGTCGGGACCGCGTCGAGGACATCCACTTCTACAAGTGCGGAAACACTCATCTTTTCTTCCATTCCAATTGAAACTTGTCTCGGGCAGCGCAGGGCATTGGGAGGTCGGCTGTGCCGCCGCTCCGCTAGTAGGCTTTGACCCTTTGTTCGACCACCAAATGAATCAGGGCAAAAACCCTGTCCTCGTCAATTGCACGGAGAGCAGCGTTCACTGCTTCCGGTACGTCGTGGTCTTTCTCTACGCGGATACCAAACCCGCCAAAGGCTTGCGCCATTGCGGCGAAGTCCGGGTTCCGCAGCTGCGTACCCGATACCCGCAAGGGGTGGTGGCGCTCCTGATGCGTACGGATCGTTCCGTATTCCTGGTTGTCCATGACAACAACGAGCGGCGTGGCCATGTATTGCGCAGCGGTGGCCAGTTCCTGCCCGTTCATGAGGAATTCCCCGTCGCCGGCGATGCTGACCACCCGCCGTCCTGGATGGGCCAAAGAGGCGGCAATCGCTGAGGGGACCGAGTAGCCCATGGAACCGTTCCTCGCGCTGATCATGGATGCATACCGCTCCGTCGGGAAGTAGCGGTGCGCCCAGTTGGTGTGCTCCCCGGCGCCGAAAGTGACCATCGCGTCCTCTGGCAAACCAGGAACCAGGTTGGCCATCAGCGTATCCATGCGAGCCAGACCTTCACCCGGGACGGCAGAGGGCAGCTTCGCGAAGGATTCCTGTTCCGCTCGCATCTTCGCAGTCCAGGCCCGCCATTCGTCCTTCACGGGAAGCTCGATTTTGGCCAGATCCCGCGCAAACACATCGGGCTTGGACACAATCTGGTAGGTGACGGCTCCCGAGCGGCCTCGAAGGGACGGGTCCATTGTGACCAGGAAGTTTTTCCTGTTCCAGTCTTGTCGGCACAGGAAGCCATCGGTGATAACGTCACCCGGGACAGTGCCGACGAAGACCAGCAGGTCAGTTTCTTCCAGGAGGTCGTACGTAGGGCGGGGACGCCCGTACCCGATCGGCCCGACGTATGAAGGGGAACTGAACGGGACGGTTCCTTCGGTGCGCCATTCGGCCGCGGCCGGGATGCTGTGCTGCTCCAACCAGGCCGTCAACTGGTCGGCGCCCTCCTGTGTCCAGTCGTTGCCGCCGGTGACAAACAGTGGTTTGGCCGATTCGGCCAAGGCGGCGGCCAACGCCTCGGCGTCCGCGGACGTCATGCCTCCGGCGGCAACCGGAATGGGCGGGTGGAGCGCTGCCGGGATCTGCTGCCGAATGACGTCCTCGGGAAGACCTATCACTACCGGGCCGGGGCGCCCGCTCATCGTGGCGAAGAACGCCTCGGCAACAATCTCCGAGGCACGCTCGGCATGGTCAAGGACCATGACGCGCTTGGCGCCGGTGCCGAACCAGGCCTTGATGTCAAACTCCTGGAAAGCTTCCCGGTCGCGGTGGGCGAAAGGAATAAGACCCACGAACAGAATCATCGGCGTCGAGTCCTGCCATGCGGTGTGCAGACCAACATGCGCGTTGGCGGCCCCGGGCCCCCGGGTCACCATGGCGACGCCGGGCAGTTGGTTCATTTTTCCGTCTGCCTCTGCCATGTAGGCGGCGCCGCCCTCGTGGCGGCAAACTATGGTTTCGATGTCGGAACCGTGCAGCCCATCCAGGACCTCGAGGAAGCTTTCACCCGGAACGACGTGGGCGCGCTTCACTCCGTGGGCAATGAGGCTATCGACTATGACATGCCCCGCGGACTTTTGGACGGTCGCCTGGTCGACGACCGTGTACTGGGGGGCTCTAACTGTCATCTGCGTCATATGCGGAACTCTCTTACTGGCGTGGTGCTGATGCTATTAGGGTGTGGCGTTGTGGGGCTTGCCCTGTAGGCATGGGGTACGCGTTCACGGGGCCGGGCCGTGGGGCTGCCGGCAGAGGCGCGGTGCCGGCCGTAGGACACGGACGCCCAGCGGAGGCTGCGTCTCTAATGAGGGCCACCCTGCGCGGGGATGTGCGTTCGGCACTGATGGTGACGATGCGCAGCAGGTAGCTTGTTTCGTCCGTCGGACAAGGTCCGCTGCAGCAGGAAGCACGATCGGGCCCCTTCACCTCCTCAATGACGAGGTCCTGCACCCCGTCCGGAGGGATCCACCCTCAGCAAGTGGGCCACGCTTGGTGGTGAAAATCTTTTCGGCATCCATGTCTGCGGGCGTGTTCCGGCGACAGATATATGTGAGGAGGTGGTTATCAACCGTCGGGGCTTCCTGTGGGCGGAGGATGGGGGCCCAGCCCAGGGACACTTCCATGGTTCTGTCGAGTGACATGTTTCTTTTCCCGGCTCTGTGGTGGTCAGGCAACCGGCGTGGACACCGAGGCGGCGACGTTGGCGACACGGCTGAGATTGGCGGCGTACTCAGCGGCCGCCTGCTCGGTGATTTCGTCCAGGTGCTCCATCTGGCTGGACACAAAGTAGAAGCCGCGGCCCGGGACGACCGCGCCGAGTTCGACCAGAAGTGGTGCGAGGCTTACCGACGGACCCATGGCGTGGGTGAGATCGCCTCCGGTATGGACGGGAATTGCCGTCACCCCGGACAGGCCATTCGTCGGATACCTGTCCAAGAAGGCCTTGAGAAGACCCGTGTAGGTGGCCTTGTAAGTGGGCGATGCGAAGACCACGAAGTCGCTCTCCGCGACGCGGGCGTTCAAAGCCGCCATCTCCTCCGACGGCCACGCGAAAATCTCCGCCGTGTGGTCGGCCAGATCGATGATCTCGAGCCGGTAACTGCCGGGCGCGAGGAGCTTCTCGACGAGGCTCTTCGCTACTTCCAGGGTCCGCGACTTGGGTTTGGGGTTGCCTACGACGATTGTTGCCTTTAGTGTCACTGTTTGTTTCTCACTTCTTCCTAGTCAGTACGTAGTTACGGCTTAGCCGAGCCCTGGAAATGGCGGGCGTTGGCCAGCACTGGAAGTTTTCCGCGGACGTCGTTGACCTGTGACGGGTCGATGTCGACAACGATCAGTTCAGGCTTGCCCCCAAGTTTCGCTAGTTCGGTTCCCAGCGGAGAGATCACCGCGCTGCGGCCGATCCCGGTGGGAGCAGCGCCCGCGGAGCCGGCACCGATAGTTTCGGGGTCCCCTTGGCCGCAGGCGACCACGAAAGTCGTGCTGTCCAGTGCGCGGGCCCGGACCAGCAGGTCCCACTGCTCAGCCTTACCTTCACCCGCACCCCATGAGGCACACACGATATTGACCTGGGCTCCCGCTCTGGCGTTGGCCGAAAACAGGGCCGGGAAGCGCACGTCATAGCAGGTGGCCAAGCCGAAAACCGTCCCCTTGAATTCAAAGGTCACAGGCCCCTCGCCGGCGTCGACGCTTTCCGACTCTTCGAAGCCGAAGGCATCGAAGAGGTGGACCTTGTCGTACGAGGTATCAACCCCCGGTCCTGCGACCAGCAAGGTGTTCCGTACCCGTCCGCCCTGTCCGGGCGTGAACATTCCGGCCACGACCACAATGCCCAGTTCCTCGGCGATCCCGCGCATTTGCTCGGCCCAGGGACCGTCAAGAGGCTCAGCGACATCGGCCAGGGAGTGACCAAAAGCCCGCATGACTGCCTCGGGAAACACGACGAGCTCGGCCCCGGCCGCTTTGGCTTCGGCGGCATAGTCCCGGACAAGATCGAGGTTTTCGGCCGGGTCGGCGCCGCTGATGATCTGGGCGACTGCGAGACGCATGGAAGAGCTCCCATCTGTTGTGTGCAATTTGGGGTGTCAAAGGGGACGGAAGTATGCCGGTCAGGTTCGCAGCAGGACGTTCCGGAGGGCGGTGAGATGTTCATCGATCGCCTTTTGCGCCTGAACGACATCGCCTGCCACTAGGGCGTCGAGAATGTCCTGATGTTCGGTGCATACGGCGTTGCGGCGCCCGATGGTTCGGCACACGGCCGAGACTCCCGCCAGGGTTTGCCGGACTTGGAGGTTGCTGTACGTACGGGATATCAATTCGCTTCCGGCGGCGTCGATGAGTTGTTGGTGGAACAACGTGCCAAGCCGGATGAAATGGAGGGCAGACTCCGGGTCGTCGTTGTCCGGGACAGCCTTCTGGAGGTCGAGTGTGTCCTGCATCCGGTCTGCGGGAACCCGCTGTTCGCTAATGATCAGCCGGGAGGCATGGCCTTCCAGGAGGCTGCGAAGTTCCATGAGTTCGGAAATTTCCCTGCCGGAGATTGCTGGCACGTAGGCGCCACGTTGTGGGATCAGCTCGACCAGTCCCTCGGAGACTAGAAGCATGAGTGCTTCGCGTACCGGGGTGCGGGAAATGCCGAGGTCGGCGGCGAGGTCCGCTTCCTTAAGGAATTGACCCTGTAATTCGGGATCAGTTAGGACACTTTCGCGCAGGTGCACATACGCCTTGTCACGGCCGGATGTAGCCGTGCCCGAGATCTTACCCATACCGAGGCCTTTAAGTACGTGACGGATAGATACAAGCCCTACCGGAGGCCAGCCGGGAACTTCCAAGGCTGATCCTGTCGGGCGACGTCGTCGCCGCGACAGGACCAGCCTGGCAGTGGATGTCGGTCTCTTAGGCGGGCTGGAGCGCGGCAAGCTTTTCGCGGACGAGCGGCAGGACCTTCTCGCCGAAAATCTTGATATCCGGCACGTAGTCCACAAACGTCATGAGCACGCCCGCCGCACCCGTATCACGCTCCATCGTGGCGATCTGCTCAGCCACGTTCTCGTAGGAGCCGTGAAGTACCGGGAAGCTCATGAAGGTCAAGTTGCCCTCTTCAGCAGGCGCAGTAAGCCCGGCGACAAAGTGTTCGCTGGTGCCTCCGGTCTGAGGGTCGAGAGAGGCGCTGCCAGCAACGTTTTTGAGTGCTTCCAAGTCACGACCGTCAATGATGTGCTGAGTCTTTGCGAGTGCCTCTTCGTCGGTCTCCGCGGCGATAACCGTAAAGAGAGCATAGCTGCCGACTGAACGCCCGACCCGCGCTGCTTCCTCGTTCATCGGCTTTGTGATCTGTGGCAAGAGCGCACGGTCGGCAAAGACGAAATTGTAGTCGCCGTGGTGCGCGGTGTACTCCTGACCCTTCTTTGACTGTCCGGCGGTAACGATGGGGAGTTCACGACCGGAGCTCGGCAGGCACGTCGCGTCCTGAATGTCGAAGAAATCACCCTTGAACGTAGTGCGGCCGTCTCGCCAGAGGCCACGCATGATCTGTACGTACTCCGCTGCATAGTCGTAGCGCCTGTCGTAGTAGTCGTCGCCTGGCCATAGGCCCATGGGGTCGTATTCAGGGCGGTTCCAGCCTGTTACAAGATTCACGCCTCCCCGGCCCTTGGCAATCTCATCGAAGGTCGCAAGCTGGCGGGCGGCAATGACCGGAGGGATACCGAGGATCGGAACCGTGGCGAATACATCGATCTTGCTGGTGTGGGCGGCGATGCCGGTAGCCAGGATGACCGAGTCGAGGCAACCATCCCAGTAACCGGTCTTGCCGCCAAAACCGCGATATTTGATCATCGAGAGGACAAAATCGAGACCGATGTTCTCGACCTCCTGGGCGATCTCCAGGCAGTGTTCAAAGGAGGGCTCGTACTGCGGCGCGTTTTCGGAAATGATGTATCCGTTTTGGCCATTCGGAAGGAAGACTCCGAGTTTCATTGCTACTTCTCCAATTTCATTGTTGGTGGATTGCGTGCGTCATGTTTGATGAACGCATGCGATTAGCTGGATCGTCCGTGAGGACAGGCGCGGCCGGCAATCGTTGGACTCGCATAGCTACCTGCGCCGGGCTTCGGCCTATACCGGGCTTGTACCGGCCTCCATCGGGGCATGCAGGGCGCTGTGCTGCCTGAGTGCTCCGCGCAGAGCTGCGTACAGGCCGCTGGCTACAACCACGGTTGCGATTGGGCCCCAGGTCGCACCCCAGGGGAAAGCACTGGTGAGAAAAATACCAATCACGGTGGCCACAGCCCAGGCGATCAGGCCCGGGTAGTGGACCTGCCGGTAGTGCTCGTCTCCGAGCAACCCGTGTTCTTCCTTCTGTGTCCGGTTGAGAAGAATGTGCGTGAGGGCGATTGAGACCCACCCGCTGACCAGAACTCCCTGCCAGGCCAAAGCAAGGAGGGGACTGCTGAAGGTTTGATTGACACTTTGCCTGTGAGGATTTGATCCTTGCGGGTGGAAGGATGTTCATCATGCCCAAAGCCTTTCCCGAAGAATTCCGCCGCGATGTCGTCGCGGTTGCCCGCAAGGGCGAAGCGCCCATCATCCAGATCGCCAAGGACTTCGGTGTCTCGCCCGCTGCCCTGCACCGCTGGATGAAGATCGCCGACAGAGAAGACGGCGTGAAGTCCGGGGCGGTGTCCGATGACGCCGCGAAGTTGCGGGAGGCCAACAAACGCATCCGGCTCCTGGAACAGGAAGCCGAAGTCATGCGCCGTGCCGTGGCCTACTTGTCCCGGGACATCAACCCAAAAAAATGATGTACCCGCTGGTCCGCGAGCTGGCTGCCAGGGACGCCCCGATCCGGGTTCCCGTGGCAGTGTCCTGCCGGGTACTGAATTTCTCCAGACAGGCCTACTACCAGTGGGCCGCCAATCCCGTCCCGGCCCGGGACTGGGAAGAAGCGCATCTGATCAACGCCGCCATCGATCACCACCGGGACGATCCTGCCTTCGGATACCGGTTCATCGCCGATGAGATCAACGCCGGTCCCGGCCCTGGGGCCAGTGAACGCCGGATCTGGCGGCTGTGCTCGGAGAACGGCATCCTCTCGGTGATCCACCGCCGGCGCCGGTCAGGGCTCAAGGCCGGCCCGCCGGTCCACGATGACCTCGTCGAACGGGACTTCAGCGCCACGGCACCGAACCGGAAATGGCTCACGGACATCACCGAGCACCACACCGGGGAGGGCAAGCTGTACCTGTGCGCGATCAAGGACCTTCACTCAAACCGGATCGTCGGGTACTCGATGGACGGGCGGATGAAAGCGTCCCTGGCCGTCGCCGCCCTGGACCACGCCGTGGCCCTCAGGAAACCGGCGGGCACGGTGGTCCACTCGGACAGAGGGTCCCAGTTCAGATCCAGAAAGTTCGTCCTGGCCCTGAACACCTACGGCCTGAACGGATCGATGGGCCGGGTAGGGGCATGCGGTGACAATGCAGCGATGGAATCGTTCTTCTCCCTGCTGCAAAAGAACGTCCTGAACCGGAAACGATGGGAGACCCGGGCCGAGCTCCGGCTGGCCATCACGACCTGGATCGAGCGCAGCTACCACCGCAAACGCCGTCAACGTGCCCTCGGACGGCTGACACCAATCGAGTTTGAGACAATAAAAAACGCGGCCTCAGCCGCGTAAGAAATTATCAACCCCAGCTGTCAACTAAACCTTCAGCAGTCCCAACCTCTTTAAGCCGGCTTTGTCACGGGGTGAACGGGGAGGGAATACGCCTTGGAATTTTGCGGCGATGAACCAATCGACCGTACCCATGGGTTTTTTCCTGGTGAAACCAGGGTGTGAGGCGGCTCGTTCGAATGTCGATCCCCATCGGCGGTTGGCGGCTGAGGCTACAGGCTCGACCCTGATATAAGTACCGTCCGGTGTCCTTGCTTTGTTCCTTAGATGATCCACGTCGTAGCCGATTGCTGCGAGAGAAGAGCCTCCCCGGTATCCGTGATGTTCCCGAAGAAATGACATAAAAGCACGCAAATAGCCACTGTATTCATTGCGTACCCAAAGAGACCGTGACGGGCGCGGATCCGACCCCTGGTGGGTGACAACCAGGACATCGTCCGGGTTGAATGAGGGCAGCGCTGACTTTACGCCAAAATGGCTCGTGCCGTCTTCAGATTTCCCCAATATCTTGTGCATGCGTTCAGCGGGAGCATAGACCGTCACAAGGCCCCATCGATGCCAGAGCTCAGAAAAGGCTGCCCGTCGATCTGCACAAATTGCTTCAAGTTCGCGGTCAGCAGGGTTGTTGCTGGTGAAAGGGTTCCACGCGGATGTGCTGGACAGCTCGGTAGGTCTCATCAGTTTCCCCCTTCTATCTCTATTCGCTCAGGTTCGTTGGCCTGTTCTGCGGCCGGGATTCGCGTTTGAGCAGGTGATTTCGGTTCGGAGCCCCTTGGGGCCCGAACCGACGAACCATCGACGAGAGTGACGGTTTGGGCGTAATGTCGACGCATGCTCGCTCCTTCTGAAGTTGGTAGCTGATGGTGCTGGTGGCGTTGCCCGGTGGCGGCGCCATGGATCCGGCGTTCTGGAGTGTGCAGGCGGCCGAGGATTTCGAGCAGGAGATCGTTGACCAGTACGCGCTGGCGATGGCAGCGGCTGGTTTGAGCGATCCGCATATCCGCAATACCCGGGCGACGATTATTGAATTCGCCCGGTCGGTGACGGGCCCGCTGTGGGCGGCGACCTGCCAGGACGCCGACCGCTTCCTGGCCGAACAGCGCAGGCTGGGTCGCAGTGTGAGCACCAGAGCCGGCAAGGCCGGGACGCTGGCGCTGTTTTACGAGTTCATGATCAGCCGTTACCAGGGCCGGATCCATCGGGTGGCCGGGGTACTGGTCGAGCAGCCCATCGATGAGTTCAACCGCCAGTCCGGGGCGTCGCTGGGCAACGTCAGAGTGCCGCCGTCCGATGCCGAGATCGACGCGTTCTTTAGTTGTTGGCGGCACTCGATCCCGCAGGCCCGCAAGTATCTGCCCGCCGCGCGGGACTACTTCGCTGCCTCGCTGTGGCGTCGGCTGGGGTTGCGGATCAACGAGACGGTGATGCTCGACATCCGGGACTGGCGCCCGGACCTGGGCGGGTTCGGCAAGCTCCACGTCCGGTTCGGCAAGGGAGCACAGGGCCGTGGCCCGAAGCCGCGTCTGGTACCCGCGATCAACGGCGCGGCCGAGCTGATCGACTGGTGGCTGGGCGAGGTCCGACACCAGTACGGCGAGGACTGGGGCGACCCCGACGCACCCCTGCTCCCCTCGGAGCGGTTCGACCGCGAGCTGGGACGATGCGGCCGGGTCGGTGGCAACGCGCTGCGGCGCAGCCTGGGCTTGCAGGTCGAGCAGTGGTTGCCGGCCTGGTCGGGACGGATGACGCCCCACGTTCTGCGGCATTACTGCGCCTCCTCGCTCTACGGGGCCGGAATGGACATCAAAGCGCTTCAAGAGCTGCTGGGGCATCAGTGGCTCTCGACTACCTCGGGTTACATCCACGTGCGCAGCGAGCACGTCGAGCTGGCCTGGAAGAACGCCAATGAGCGGGTCGAATCCCGCTTCGCAACCACACAGAAGGAAGGATGATGCCGTGCTGTGGAATCTGCGGATCAGAGCCGCCGAACGCGGGGTCTGGAAGTCAGCGCAGATGCGCCGGATGCTCGCCGATGCCGGGCTGGAGATCAGCGCCGGGAAGATGTCCTCGTGGTGGGCCGGGACACCGGCGACGATGAGACTCGAAGAGCTCGACGTGCTCTGCTCAGTGTTGAAGTGCACGCCGACGGACCTGATGAGCCCCGAGCCGGACAAGGTCGCGGCACGTCGTCCACGCGCCACCGAGACCGTCAACGGCGATGACCAGGGCCACGGCGCCGGCAATGGCGGGGCATCGCCGGTCGTCACGCCGAGATTCGGCAAGCCGCGGTCCGAACCGCCCCTATAGGCAGGGCTGTTGTGAGTCCTGCCCCGGGCCCGACGGCGCCGCTGCGGCCGCCATCGATGTGCCCCCGCTGCCAAATCAACCGTGTCGCCTGGACCTTCCCTCGGGTGGACTATTGCTATGTCTGCCTTCCCGGCGGGCCGTTCATTGCACCGCCGTGCTCCAAGTGCGGAACCGACATGGGCTACTTCAGCCAGGGCATGTGTGCCGGCTGCCATCCCGGCAGCCCACAATACCCAGGCTCGTGCAAGGACTGTCTGGCGTGGGGTGTCTACCGCCGCTACAAGTGGACGTGCTGGCCGTGTCGATGGTGGCGTTCCCACTACCCGGAAGGAGTCTGCGACTTCTGCGGGCGCGCCGCCCGTGTCGGAGAGCGGCGGGCCTGCCGGCTGTGTCTGGAGCAGGCCCGAATGGTCCAGGAGCCCGGACACGGCCTGGACCTGGCCGGCGCGAATAGGGATGGCCACCAGCTCTTCTTCGCCAACATGAGCTTCCACCGCCGCGGAGCACCACACTTGAGCCCGGACCAGCGCGCCCCATGGAAACGGCGGGACAAGAACAACCCGCCCGGCCCCGGATCTGCTGCCGACCACGGCGGGCAGATGACGTTGTTCGATATGGCGCCCGATCCCGCCGTCGTCGCAGCGCGTCTCCGCCTCGAAGAAAGGGACCTGACCCGCTACTGCGCCGCCATCGTCCGTGAACACGCCGAGAGGGCCGGCTGGAGCAAGCGGCAACGCAACGACGTAACCCGCTCGCTGCGGCTGCTGCAGGGTTTCCGGCTCAGCCCGACCGCGAAGATCCGCGCCACCGACGTCCTCCAGCTGCGCCAATACTCCGGCAACGTCCTCTCCACGATCGACGTGCTGGCCGCGGCCGGCCTGCTCATCGAGGACCGGCCGACCCGGCTCGAACGCTACTTCGCTGCCAAGACCAGCACCCTGCCACCGGTCATGAAGGACCAGCTCGAGGTGTGGCTGCAGGTCCTGACCAACGGCGCCCACCAGGCGCCACGGCAGATCCCGCGCGACCCACAGACCATCAGGGCGCACATCATGGGCATCGAACCCATCATCCACGCCTGGGCCGGAGCAGGCCTCCAATCCTTCGCCGAGGTCACCCGCACCGACATCACAGCCGCGCTGGACGAAACGACGGCCCGCCGCCACATCGCCGGGAACGGACTCAAGTCGCTCTTCACGACCCTCAAAGGCCGCCGGCTCATCTTCGCCAATCCGACCCGCGGGATGAAGGCGTCCCCGAAGGCCAGCACTATCCCTCTCGCCCTGGACGCCGCAGCGATCCGCGAGGAGCTGAACTCCCCGAAGCCGGTCGTCGCCCTCGCGGTTGCCTTGGTCGCCTTCCACGCACTGACCAAGAAACAGCTCAGCGAGCTGCGCCTCACCGACATCAGCGACGGACACCTGGTACTCGGCACCCGCGACATTCCGCTGGCCGCGCCCGTGCGCACCCGCCTGGCAGCCTGGCTCGACCAGCGCAACCGAACCTGGCCAGGCAGTGCCAACCCGCACCTGCTCATCAACCGGCGTACGGCGCCCCGGCTCCTGCCCGTCAGCCGGCAGTACCCCTGGACCGGATTGACGCTGCGGCCCCAGGCGCTGCGCGAGGACCGAATCCTCCACGAGATCCACGCCACCGGCGGCGACATCCGCCGCATCTGCGACCTGTTCGGGCTCAGCGTCGAAGGCGCCACCCGCTACCTCAACACCGTCGAGCACCCCGACCTCACCCTTGAAGGCGAACAGGTTCCCCGAACCTGAGCACCCACACCCGCTGCAACCCCCGGGCATGCTCAAGTTCCCGCCAAAAGCGTCAAAATTCACGCGAACTTCTCAACGTTTTCACGCCACTTCCCCTCCGTGTCGTTGACTCCATCCGGGCCTTGCTCCAAAGATGTCAGTCCCACCAGGACCGGGATCCCGGGCCGGCCACCGACCTTGATCAGGAACTTCCCACGTCCGGGAGGTTCGACGTCGAGCCCGCGTGAGTCCCAGGCGGGCGGGTCCTGCCAGGAGATGAGCTTCTGCTGCTCCTGCCGGGACAGCGGAATGGCCGAGGTCAGCAACGGCATCTCGGAGGCCGGGAGGCCACCGCAGATCACCATGCCGGAGCGTTCCACGAATCCGCGGGCTTTCATCCGGTCCTCTTCCGCCGGCAGCGCCAGCAGGTCGGACATGGTGTGGGAAATCATGATCTGACCGACACCGACGGAGCGGTTCAACCGGGTCAGGGCGTCCACCCGGTCCACCATGCCTTTACCGGCGCGCAGCGCCCGCCACAGCTCATCCAGGACCACGAAGTAGTTCCGGCGCGGTTCCAGGCCGGCGTCCGCGAGGGCGTTGGCGACGTTGACGGTGCCGAAGCCGTAGGACCAGCACGCGAGCAGAATGGCAGCTTGGAGGTCGGTTTCGGTCTCGTCAATGCTGGAGACATCGAAGACCACGGCGCGGTCGCGCATCATGGGGTTGGTGGTGTGTCGGGAGAAGATTTCTCCGAGCTTCCCGCCGCCGGTCAGGCCCAGCAGGGTTGCTTCCAGTGCCCGGGTTTCCTGCAGGTAGACGTCCATGTCGCCGCGGTCCAAAGCGACCTGCCGCAGCTCGTCCGGTGCGGAGATGATCACGTCCAGAAGGTCCTTGAGGACCGGGACGCCGTCGAACCGGTCATCGAGGACCCGCAGGGCCCGGTCCAGGATCGTCTGTTCCTGATCGGTGGGCGGGTTGTTCCGGCTGATCGTGATCAGGGAGACAACCATGGTCAGGCGCCGGCCGTGCGCGTCAGCGCGGACCCGGGTCGCGTCCTCATGGTGGCCGCTGTCTTCGAGCAGCTGCGCGGCTTCGACGGCCTGGCCGGGATCGAGGATGTTCAGGTAGCCCACTCCCCGGCCGAGCCTGATGACCTGGCCGCCGAGAGCCTGGACCGCTTTGACGTGCTCGCCTTTCAAATCCCCGAGGATCAGAGGGTGAACACCCTGGGCGGAGAGCCCGATGAACATCCGGCGCACCACGGTGGACTTGCCCAGCCCCGGCTTGCCCAGGATGAACGCGGACGGATTGGAAATCAGCCGCGCCCGCTGGAACCAGCTGATCGGGTCACAGCAGACCGTGGCCTGGGTCTCCTCATGGCGTCCGAGCGGGACGCCGATCATGGGCGAGGACGCCCCGGAGGAAAACGGCCACAGCCCGCAGACCTGGACCGTGGTTCCCCGGTATTCCTTCACGGACGGCACGAGGGCGGCCATGCCGCCGCCGCGCCCGGTCCAGCCCCGGGCAGAGGGCCCGGGCTGACGCTGTGCCGTCTCACCCTTCTTCTTGGGCGCACCCTTTACTGTCTTTGACGTCAAAAAGTCCTTGAGAGCCACTAGAGCGCATCCTTGATTTCGGAGGGCAGGAGGCTGTGCTTGGGAAGGACCAGACCCAGCGGCAGGGACGCGGCGAACGCGGTGTCCTGGGCGCCGTAGGCCCGGCGCAGCAGCACCCGGGCGGTGCCCGAGGTCTGTTCCACGGCGGCCACGGCATCGGCGAGGCGTTCCTTGTCGGTCACGGTGGCCGTGACGACCATGCCGAAGTTCACCAGCCCGGCACCCTGGGCTTCTTCCTGGGCGGTCTGCACGGCGGAGCGGGCATCGACCAGGGCACGGGCGGACGGGCGGCCCCCGGAGGTGATGCGGACGTTGGCGTTGTTCTGGTCCCGCTCGACCACGGCCGCGGCCCGGGCCGAATCCATCGGCCGGTAGAGCAGGGAAACGCGCTTGCGGTCGATGTCCCCGTGCGGGGCCAGCAGCCGGGACAGGACCGAGGAGTTCACCGAACCGCGCGGGGCACCTGTCATGGTCCATGAGACGGAGAACGCACTGTCGTGCCGGTAGTCATCCCAAGACGCCTGCGTCGCGGAGGGGCCGACTTCGCCCCAGGTCAAGGAAACCGGGGAGCCGGCGGAGTGCGCTTCGTCAATGATCAGCGCGGCGGGCGGATCGTAGGCGATCCGGACGACCTCGCAGAGTTCCTGCGCGGACATCGGACGGGCGATCCCGGCACCGGTGGACTGCAGCCGGGCCGACAGCCCGGGGATCCGGGACGCGAGGTCCCGGGCCACATCTTCAGGTGTGCGCTTCTTCGATCCTGCCCGCAGGGAGGCGTAGAAGGACAGGGACACCCAGGCCCGGACCGTGGCCGACCCTTCCGGATACGTGTTCACGACCTCGTTGAGCACGTCTTTGGCAAACTCCGGGGCGTTCGGGTCGATGTTCATCATGACCTCATTGCGGAGCCGGTAGCCCGAATCCGGTGCGGTCTCCACCGTCACCGCGGCGGCGTCCAGACCCGCTTCATCCCCGAGGCCGGCGAGCCAGCCGCCCCAGTTCGCCACCCACGCATCAACCTGCTCCGGGTCCACCAAGGACGCACCGTCGGGTTCGGTGGAGAAGATCACGGTGTAATGGCTGGTGGAAGGCACATGCAGGAGGGCGAACGGGCGCTTGTAGGAGTCGGTGAATTCATACAGGGTGGACTTCGCCGCGAGGCCCGGGAGCTGGTACATGCCCCAGGCCGTGACCCCGAGGGGGCCGGAACGGTAGAGGTTCGTTCCGGAGGACTTGGCGAGACGGAAGCTCATCCGGGTTCCGAACCGGTCAACAACGGACTGGCCGTGCTTGTCCTTGACCGTCAGCAGCAGGGCGGCCGCCCCGGCGACGGCCAGGACAGCAAGGCCCGGGAGCAGGCCCCAGATGGCGAAACTGATGATGCCCAGCAACAACCCGGCCATGACAATGCCGGTGCCGATAGCTCCGAGGTTGCCCAGCCCGGCCGAGCGCGGGACGCGCCAGTTGCCGTAGGACGGTTCCTTGTATTCGGTATTAATTGCTGCCACTGGGGCCCTCCGCTGTTTCTGATTGGCCGGTTGAATCCTGCGCGGTCTGTTGTGCGGCCCGGGAAACCCTGGACGCTGCTTGTGCTCCTGCGGCGATGGCCATGCCGGCCGGGCCGGCGGCTGACGCTGCACCCGACGCGGCGCCTGCACTGCCGGCGGCAGCTCCTGCCCCTGCACCAGTAGTGCCTGCTGCGCCGGCTGTGGCGGCGCTGGTGGCCCCGCCCGGACCGGTCGCTCCGGGTGTGGGCTGGCCGCCATTGCCCCGGGGTCCGGTTGTTCCGGTGCTGCCCTTCGGAGATACAGCTGACTGGTTGGTTTGTGTGCTGGCCGGTGTCGGGGCGGAGTTGCCTTTACCGCTCCCGCTGCGGCCCATGGAGACGGCGCCTGTGGCCATGGCCCCCACGGCAGCCCCTGCTCCTGCTCCCCCGCCGGACGCGACCGCCCCCACCATCGGGGTGACGAAACGCATCAGCGCCGGCAAAGCGAACAGCGCGACGATCATCAACGTGAAGCCCGTGATGGAAGTGATCAATGAATCCTTCCCGCTGTTGTTACCCATGAGGAGGAATGCGACCGAGTAGACAATGGCTGCGGCAGGTTTGTAGAGGATGAACGCGATAGTCCAGCCAACTGCTTTCTGGAACCATTGCCGTCCCATCTCGGTGTTGGTGAAAGCTGCGGTGGTGGGCAGGATGCCCGCGAGGATCACCAGCATGCCGCTGCGGACCACCATCAGAACGATCTGGACGAGGGAGGCAATCAGACCGATCAAGCCCAGAACGATGAGGATGAACACGCCAACCCCTGTCTGGCCGGACACGACCAGGAGGCTCATCGACTCGGCAAAGCCCTTACCGTCCGTGGAACGCTTGATGATCTCGGCCGAGAAAGCATCTGCGGCGATGACCAGGATCGAGATGACTCCGAGGCCAAGCCCCGAGACCAGGGCCAGCGTGATGAGGGACCGGAGCAGATCCTTGAGCGGTGCTCCGCGTTGTTCCCAGATCATCCGGATGCCACCGAGAATGACCGCGAGGACCGCCAGCGTCAGAGTCCAGACCATCAATTCGCTGTTCACCACCGAGACGACGGGACTCGGCGTCGCACCGTCAGAGCTGGCCAGGTTCACCGTGGGCATGGACACCCAGAAAGTCGACAGAGTCGTCACCATCTGGCTCATGCCCTCCATGATCGAATTCGCCAGGTTTGTTATGGCGTCGTCAACTGCTCCGGCTGCGATGTTCCCCGCGACGCACGTCAGCTCCCCCCATTTGCACTCAGCCATCTCAGACGCCTGACCAGAGAATGAAACCGCTGAGGTCGCTGAGCTGGGAGACGCCGCTGAAAGTTACCCCGTCGTCAGCCGGCTTCACTTTCCAGTCACCGTCCATCCAACGCATCGACAGGATCGTATGGACCAGGACTCCTTTGTTTGTCTCAAAAGCTAGGTCCACATTGGCCTCCGAGGCCGTGTAGGACTTGATGGAGAAACCCTTGACCTGAATGGTTGTGTCGGATCCACTGGAGGCACTCGAGCTCGCGGCCTCCTTCATAGCAGCGTCGCGTCCGTTGCCCGGAACGAGGAGCTTGTCCGCCAGCTTCACCTCAAGTTGCGGCGAACCCGCCGAGCCCAGTGCGCCAACGTTCATGGCGGAATAGAGCGCCCCGGCCGGTGAATGCGCAAAGCAAGACCGGAATCCGTCTGAGTCGGTCTGTCCCGGGCCGGAAGTCTTGGGGTCGGTGGGTACGGCCATTTTTCCAACGAGTTCCCACTTGGACTTCGGCGCTGTTCCCAGGGCTGTCTCGGTGCTTGACGGCAGCCCGCAGATGCTTTTTCCCGCCGCGTCTGCTGACTTTGTCGGTGTTGCGGAGGCGCTGTCCGGCGATGCAGCGGGGCCCGGCTGGGCGTTGTCCTGTCCCTTGGGGAGCAGGAAGATGACGACGGCTGCTGCAATCAGCGCGACCACCAGCGCGGCAGCAATGATGAAACCGGGTTTGGTGAACGGATTGCTTTCGGTGGTGCTCTCTGTTGACTGGCTCATGGTGAACCTCCCGTTGTTGGTGCTGGTTTAGACGAAGGCGCGGACGATGCCGGAGGCACCGGTGATGATGATGCAGCCCATCAGGACCCAGCCGAGCTTGCCGATGGCCTGAGCGCCCTCGCCGCGCTGGAGCTGGATAACCATGCCGATGCCGACGATGATCACGCCCAGGACACCGAGGACCAGGCCGATGCCGGAGGCCCAGTTCAGGATCGTGAGGAGGCCACCCGCCTGTGCCGGGACAACGGGGGTGGGGTTGGGGATGACGCTTGTTGCAAGTACGGAGAGGGAGTTCATGGTGAGACCTTTCAGTGGGTGGTGCCGGTTGTGGTGTCGGTAGCCAGGGCGGCTAAGTCAGTGATGAAGCGTTGGTACTCGCGGGCCGCCGGCAGGGTGGTGGAGTCTCCGTGCCGCCAGGCTTCTACCCAGGGCAGGGTCCAGTACCGGGGGGCTCCCCCGCCGACGATGGCGGCGAAGTCCCGTAAGGGTTTGGGAGTTTTCCCCGGTGCGTCCGCAAGTACGGCGAGGCCGAGCAGATCAACCGCGGGCGCCGCGCCCGATGCCCACTGCATCAGGGCGCTCTGTGCCGCTGTCAGGCCGCGGATGTCTGCGCGGCAGACCAGCAGCACCCGGGGCTTGCTGCCGTCCTGGAGGACAGGCCAGCAGTGGGTGGCGCGTCCCCCTCCGATCAGGTCAGCGATGCGGCTTTCACCGGATCCACCGTGGGCCCCGGTGACCCACAGTGCTGCGGAGCCGGCGACGGTGCGGCGGGCCAGACGGTCTGCGGCGTCCGGTTCGACCATTCCCCTCAGAGGTTCACTGATCACGGCCTCCGGCGGCTCGTGAGCTTCCGGGGCTGCAGTGTCCGCGCCGTCGGCCGGGGCCGGGTGGGTGATCCAGGGGTTCAGGGACTGTTGCATGGTTGCCTCCTTTCAGAGTCCGTGGTGGGTGGTTTAGAAGCCGGCGGCGACGGCGGCCGCGGCCGCCAGCCATGCCCGCTGGGTGGCGGGCTGGAGGGCTTCGTAGCGGATGGGGCCGTTGACCAGTGCCGGATCGTAGGGAATCCGGACGACCGCGCGGACGAACGGGGCGAAGCCGTCAGCGATCCGTTGGGCCTCGTCCTTGGCCCGCTTCAGCGCCTCGCCGCTCATGCTGCGCTTGGCGTCGGTGGATTCCGAGACGATGACTACGGCGTTGCGGGCGAGTTCCGCGTCGTGCCCGCCCCGGGATTCCAGGGTCTGCAGCGTCAGTCTGGCGGCTTCTGCGCGGTCCTCGATGGCGGTGACGGGGACGACGAGCTGGTTGGTGTGGTCGATCATCCGGCGCCAGTTCGCGGCCCTGGCGGTGTTGCCGGAGTCCATGACCACGAGGCGGTAGTAGCGGGTGAGGACCTGGTGGGCGATGTCGACTTCCTCGGCGGTGACTTCGTGGTCGCCTTCTTCGTTTTCATCCGAGCGGAGGACGTCGAACTTGTCGGCGGTCTGGTGGTGGACGAACTTGGCGATTTCGGCGGCGTTCGTGGATGGGGAGAGCAGTTCGGTGGAGGCGTCGATCAGGTCCAGGACGCTGCGGTCGTGGGCGCCCTTTTCCGTCCGCCATCCGAGGGTGCCCTGGGATTCGTTGTTGTCCCACGCGACCGTGGCCGCGCCGCTGTAGCGGGCGAGGATGGCCGAGAGCATGACCACGGTGGGGGTCTTGTTGGCCCCGCCCTTGCGGTTGACCACGGCGATGGTCCGGGGGCCGGGCCAGTGCTGGCTGACCGTGCGGATGTCCTCGCGTTCGGTGAGTTCTTCCTCGGAGGGATCCATCCGGAGCCCCAGGCGTGTGAGTGTTCCGCGCCAGCCTTGGGTGGCAGGTTCGAGGACCGGGGCGCTGACCAGGAACGAGGTTTCCTTCAGGCTGCGCCGGGTTGGCGCGGCTTCCTCAACAACGGCAGCTGTCTGTGGTTCCGGGGTGGCCGTTGCGGGGGCGGGCGGCCACGGCTGGGCGTCCACCGATGCGGCAGGGGCAGGAACCGCCATGGGCTCGGGTGCGGGTGCGGTCTCAATGATGGCCGGCGCTGCGGTCGCGGGCGTGGTTTCGGGGGCTTCTGCCCTGCGGCGGGCCGGAGCGGGCTCGTAGGAGACGGATTCGATCTTGTTGTCCGGGCGCACGATGAGTTCACCGTGTCCTTCGGGGTCCTCGATGCGGACCCGGACGGGGCGCTGAAGGGTCTGGGCTTCACCCACGATGAGGGCCAGGGCGTTGTTGCGGAGTTCCTGCATGGAGTCTCCGGCAGGGACGATGCGGGAGTTGCCCGCGACGATGACCTCGGCGGTGCCGTTGTCCCGGACGATGGCCCTGATGTTGGGAAAGGCCATAACTTGCGTTGGTGTGGTGCCCATGAGCTTCTTCCTTACGTGTGTGGGGGACGTGCCGGCCTTTAGGAGGCGGGCGGGGTGAGTCGGTTGACCTTCCACGGGGCGTCCTTGCCGGTGCGGAGCAGCTGCACCGTGTAGGTCCCGGCGTTGGTGGGGACCGCGGCGGTGACGCCGAAGCCGTTGGTTTCATCGACGCTGAGGGTGGCGGTCCCGGTGACGCGGGATGCGGGGATGTTGGCCGGGTCCACTGCCGAGTAGTCGGCGGTGGCCTGTGGGGTCAGCCAGCGGGCCAGGTCGTTGGCCCACTGCTTGTCCTCCACCGTGGGACGGGCGAAATCCGTCATGGCGTTCTCTGCGACGTCCATGGCTTCGTCCTTGCTGGCCTGATCCCAGCTGATGCCGATGGTGGCGGGGATAGTGCCGCCCGGTGCCTGGGGTCCGCTGTTGGCGCTCAGGGAGACCTGCGCGGATGAGGTGGGGCTGGCGGCCGCTGATACCGACGGCGCTGCCGGGGTGTTGCCTGCCGGTGCGCACGAAACGCAGAGCAGCGCCACACCGATCAAGGTCACGGGCTTTTTCACTTTTTCTCCTCTTGGGTGGGCAGGTACAGGAAAGCGGAGGGGACGGTGTTGGCCACGGTCCGGGTGTAGTAGCTGTGGTCCGCCGGGGCCGGGTTGCCGTTGTAGCCCTCTTCCAGGTAGGTCCCGTCAGCGTTGACGGCCTTCACCACGGCGACGTGGCCGAAGTTCGGGTCCGCTCCCCCGGCTCCGGGCGCGTACCAGACAACGGCGCCGACCCGGGGCGTGCTGCCGGAGTCCCAGCCCTTTGCGTCCCAGCCGGCCTTCCAGGTCAGGGCCGAGCCGAGCCCCTGCCCGTCGGGGCGGAAGGAGCCGTTGAGGAACTTGAACGGAGCTTTCGTTGAACCCATCTGCTGGTTGACCCGCCAGAGGGCGAAGTCCACGCACTCGCGGTAGTACATGCCGAGAGGCGAGGTACTGGACGCGTTTGCGCCGGCCTGCAACCAGGTCGGGGAGTTCTTCCACGGGTAGTCGTCCCCCGCGCCGGACCGTCCGGGGACCGCGCAGTCGCTGCCCTGCAGGGAGAACTTCGAGTTCGAGAGCGCCTGGACGAGTTTGACGGCCTCGGGCCAGTACTTCTGATAGTGGTAGGGATCGGCGTTGCGCTGGACCCTGTTGCCGGCAATGGTCGGTTCCAACAGCTCCCAGCCGGCCACGCCTTTCAGGGCTTTGATGAAGTTCGTTGCGCTCGTGGTGGGGTTCATGCGGTCTGCGTGGGAACCCCACGCGCCGTTGTCGCGCTGCTGGAACAACCCCCGGGAATCCGGACCCGCGCCGTCGCCGGTATCCAGGACCCGCAACCCCGACTCCCCCAGGGCCACCATCACGCTGATGACCTGCCCGTTTACCGACAAGTCCAGCGCCTTTCCGGCGCCCATGATCGCTGCGGCATTCTGCAGCTGCTCCTGGGTGTAGCCCTCAACCTTGGTGTCGGCGCTGATCGCGACGGAAACGGCCGGGCCGCAGTCGGCCGCAGCAGGTGTCGGCCCGAAGAGCAGAACCATCGACAGGATCAAACCCAGGAAGAGCATCGGCACAATAGCCGCAGTGCCGATCAGAAGTCCTTTTGGCTTCACGATAATTCCCCCTCTTGGTTGTCCTGGCGGACACTTGCAATCAATAGCATCATTTTTATAGTGATGCTAACATCACCAAAAATATGTTGGTACTTCATGAGGGCGCGGCGGTGAGTGAGAATTGACGAATGCCCCGCATCTACAAGCCACTCCCCGGACAGCCGCAAGAGGCTGCAAAGGCTTTGAGTGTGTTCAACGCCAACACCCTGCGGGCGGCTGTTATCAGGGACCTGGCCCAGCATCTTGACGGCGACACGACGGGAAACATCGCCAAGCGCATTGGCGTGGACTACCGGCAGGTCTACACGCATATCAAGACACTTGAGGCCGAAGGGTTGGTCTCCGCTGCGGGCGAAGTCGGTGTCCGCAACGGGCAGCGCATTCATTACTCCATAGACCTGGGCAGGTTGCGGGAATGCGGCCTCGTCTACATGAGCTATCTGTCGGGAGAATAGGCTTCGAATGTCCCAGCGCTCGAGCATGAAGCCCACGCCGAGATTTCTTGAATCAAAGGCGGGAGCGCCGGGAGTTGGGCATTGGGGGGGCGGCTTGAATGCACAGCTGAGGTGCGCATGCTGCGGGGGTGTAGCCCCTACTGCCCCCAAGCCTGTCGTAGGGGCTATGCCTTTGATGCCACTCAATGTGCATGGTCAGGCCGTAGTGGGCGCCTGGAGCATGTCATGCTCCAGAGTCTACTGAAAAAAATTCAGTAGTGAAAATTTTTCAGTTGGGCGGACTTTTTTTCTCGGGCCTGGGCGGAAGGTTTCGGAGAGCTTCTGTCACCGCACGAAGGGCATCGATGTTCACTTCTCCCAGAACCCGCGCGGCGAAGTGCTCTACCTCGGCAATGCGGTAGGCCTCTATCAGTCTGAGTTCGGCCTCCACGCGCTCCGGGATGGGCCCGCTGCGCTGAAGCAGGTAGTTCTCGTCAACGTCAAAAAAGTAAGCCAGTGCCTTCAATAGCTCCGGATCCCAGCGGTTATCAGGAGAGCCAGCCAGTAGCCGGTGCCAGCGCGTTCTTGTGAGCGTGAGCCCTTGTTCGGCCAGTCCCTGTCGAACGTCTTCGTACGTGAAACTGTCGGCGTCCTTGGCATGAACGATGTCCAGAAGAAGCTGGATTTTCGATGCGAGAACCTCTTTATCGCTGCGAGGATCTATGGGGTTGTCGTTCGAATTCACGCGTGATCCTGCTCCCGGCCAGCGAGGGCGGCCACATCCCGAAGGCAGCGCTCTGCCAGTGGTAGCGAAGTCACAGCCCTCCTTTTTAATTCCGTCATCGTTGAGGCCACTTGTAGACCTTGGCGGCTTCGTGGGATGCCACGTGAAAAATCAGCCGACAATGAGAGTATATGAGGCTCCGAATGCGACTACGCCCGTTATAAACCCGGCAATGACCTGAGGAGCTGAATGGTCCCGGAGATAAACCCTGGACCAGCAGACAAGCGGGGCCGCCACAACGAACGGAAGCCCCAGCCAGCCGAACATCAGCACAGCTGACACGGTCGCGCCGCCCAACGTCATTGCATGGCCCGATATCTTCCAGATCGGACTGACCAGAATGAGCGCCACAATCCCGCAGAGAATCCCGCCAATTAGCCCCCAGACTGGCTGGGGCGCGCCCATGAGCGAGAGGATTGCGCAGCCAAGCAGCGACGAGCCCAAGGTCCAGAGCATGACCGGGCGGCGTTGTTTCTTGTCTCCAACATGGTGGTCCGTCAACTGGCCCCTCTTGGCAAGCAACAGTACGACGGCAAACGGCACCAGGCAGATGAAAAGGGCAGCGATAATGCCCGACCAGATAGAGACCATCCACTGGTCACTCAGCAGAGAAGCCAAAATCAGCAGAAGGGACAAAACCAGAGGCGGCTGCGCAATCTCGGTTGCGGACCGGGCCACACGCCCGATGGCTGTGGAGGATCTCTCTGCGGTGGCTAGCGTCGCGGTTTCTGCTGTCACTGAGGTGCCTTTACCGGCAGCACAGATTCCAGAGAACCGACGCCGCCATCAAATCGGGCTTGGACTGCGTCTAGGACACGGCCGGCAAGCATGGGTGTGGATCGCTCCGAGAGAGCGACCTTGTGATCGCTGGAGCGTATGACGTACTCGTACAGGCGCACGGAGGGGTGCGTTGCATAGAAGCTGCTCACGATGGCCTCCAGCCAAGCCGTTCGGGAGAGTCCCCAATATGCTCTGCCCAGCGTGGCCGTAAGAAAGACTAAGGCTGCTCGGTCCCAAAGCTGCAGGCGGCGCCACACCTTAACCACCGGCGGAATGCCCAGCCCAAGAGAAGTCAGCAGAACCCCGCCGTAGAACAGCGGATTGAACAGGACGTACAGAACCTGGTGGAGAGACGAACCGCCCACATTGATATGCATGGCGGTCATGTAGGCGATCTCTTCGACCGAAGCTACTGCGACCAGAGCCATGCCGGATGCAACAACCCGCGAACTCACGCGGACGGGCAGGCTTTCCTGAGGCCGGAGGCAAATTCGAAGAACAGAAACGGTCAACAGCGTCAAAATGCCCATGTAGACGCTGGCATAGACGAAGACCGGCAGCTGCTCGACGTTTTCCGGCACGAAGCTCAAAGTCGTCGGAACGAACTCCTGGCACAGGAACGGAACGGTGATCGCGATGGCTCCAAGGCCAGCTGCCAAGGGTCGGTGGCTGAAGCGTGAACGGTAGCTCTCATCCGCAGAATAGGCGGCGAAGATTCCCTGTCGCACCAGCCAGACGGCGCTTGTGACACACAAATTGCGAACGAGGTGAAGAAAGTTTACGCCGCCCAAGGCCGCATCAATGGTTGCTTCAGGTACGACGACGCCCGTAAGAAAGAGGCCGAGGATCCCGATGCCGATCGCACCGGCAAATGCCGTTGAAGCGCCCCAGCGAGCTACAAAATAGAGGCGAAAGACAAATACCGCTGCCAGAATCCAGAACGCGGCAGCGATCATAGGCCAAACACTCGTTCGGCCTTCGTGGCTTCCTTCACGGGCGTAGCATGCAGAATCCGTGCCAGGCCGAAGGCCAAATTTTCGGCGGCAGCTTCCGCCTCGTCCAGGGGAACGTCCACTGCACGGCACATCCAACTGACACCGTTCCGTTTGCCAATACCGGAGAAGAAAGACCCCGAGATAAGTCCATCGAGAGGCTTCCCCTTATGGCCCAAAAGGATGTGGCTCAGTTCATGTAGCACGACGTGAACACTCCAAGCCTTGGCACCCCGCAGGTAACTGACGATGCCATGGCTCGGGGTATCGATCCAGTGGCCGGTGACGCCTTCCCCGAGGCTGTCCACTGTGCCCTCCTCGAAGACCAGAGGCTTGCCGTATTTTTCTTCAACCGCGGTCACGAGGTCGCCCAGATCCGGGTACGCCGGAAGGTTCAAGGTCTCGATGACGTCAGCGGTCAATGTGGCCTGTTCCATGTCCTACGGCTCCGGTAATCCACTGAAAAAATTTCAGTAATGTGTACTATGAAATCAGCGCCAGACGCGCCTTGGCAAGGAGCCACCCTACCAAGCTTCCGAAAACAGGCGCTGTCAAAGGAGTAAAAGGAACCCCCATGGCTCGAAGCCCTACATCAAAGCAACAGTAAGGGGAGGCTCATGACAACCTCCCTTCGGCGGCCTCGGGCGACACGCCGACCACCTTCCCACTTAATAGAATCTGATTCATGTTGTGTATAGAAAGTAACTTCGGTCCTGGGAGGGAAAGTGCCACAGCTAAGCAAGGGTGAGCGTCACGTAATCACGGCGCGTTTGCCCATCTCGGACGCCGAGAAACTTGCGGCCGTCGTAAACGCCACTAATGAAAGCCGCAGTGACCTCATCGCTAGGCTCGTGCATGCACACCTTAAAACCATCGATCTAGACCACCTCACTGGCCAGGAGGCTTTGCCTATCGCTAAGGCCAGTTAAAGACTGAAGGCCCGCTTTCGCGGGCCTTCAAAAGTATGCCGTTCAGATCCGAAATCTTGCCGGACGACGATCTGAACTTACCAAGCTCCCCGTGAGGGGCGCTCCATTTGCTGTACCCCGAAGGGACTAGCTGTTGTCTATGGTACCTGTACCTGCCGTGTCGTCAACAACGGACGCACCGCGCTCGGCGGGTCAAGTCACGCCCGATATGGCGTGGGCTCTCGCCCCATTGATCGCCGGCGTCCCGGTTTACCGCCTGGGACGTTGGATTGGCGGACGGTTCCAGTACCCGCGGCCGCAGAACCCGCCACGGATCACTGCTTCGGTGCCGACGCGGCCGGCGGCCGTCCTTATCCATGGTGCGGATGGCTCTGTGGCTTCGCTCTGCCTTGACCTGGATACCTCCAAAGCGCTGCAGGGCGTCGTCGATGACGACGCCCAACGGCTCGGGAACCTCTTGGAAAGTTGCGGTGTCCGCTACGTCGCTGACGTTTCTCCCAGCGGCGGGCGCCACCTCTACATCCCGCTCGCAGAAAGAGTGAGCGGCCCGGAGGCCCGGGAACTCGTCGAAGCCATGACGCTCCTCGCTCCGAGTCTCGATCCCAGTCCGCATCAGAACGTCACCGACGGCTGTATCCGGGTTCCGGGTTCGGCGCATAAGTCCGGCGGTCACCAGATCCTGGCCACTCCCCTGGCTACTGCCTATGACATCCTGCGCCGCCGTAATCCCGCCAGCGCTGTCGCTGCGCTCCGGCTGGCTCTGGCGCCGGAGGTCAGACGCGCCCGCGAGCTCAAAGACCGCGCCGCCAAGATGGTCGCCACCGCGACAGCGCACGGTATTTCCCCCGTTCCCTTCGGTGGGAGCCAGTCCCCCTTGCGGGCGCTGGCCCGTACCGGCCTGTACGACACGGCCAAGTACGCCAGCCCGTCAGAGGCCCGCATGGCGGTGCTGAACCACTTCGCCGCCTGTGGCTGGACCCTGGATCAGGTCCGCCTCGAGCTGGGCGGCCAGTTCCCCGGCCTCGCGGCCCTCTACGCCAACACCGACCGGCAGGAACGCCTGATCGACAAAGAGTGGGCCGAGGCCTGCCGGTGGATCCAAAAACGGGGAACCTCGCCAACAGGGAAAAGGACTACCCGTATTAACGACACAAGCCCCCCAAAACCCACAGGGGGGGCCAGCAGAACCAGCAGCAAGGCTGGCACACACCAGCTCGTGAACGATCTCGAAAATATCCTCTACGCAGTCTTAGATCACCGGCTGAAAGAACACGGCCGCGAGGGCCTTAGCCTGCGCCTGCTGCTCCGGGCGGTACTTGGCTACATGCGAACCATGGAGACCGATCTGTTGGACGTAGGCTGCCGTACTTTTGCCACCGCCATGGGCAAACACCATGGCACCATCGCCAGGCTCCTTCGGACGCTCGAACAAGCCTCAGATGGCATCCTGACTAAAGTCTCCGATGCCCGCGGCCGTAACGCTGATGCATACGTGATCCAGCTCCCCCGGCACTTTGAACAACTCGCCCGGGAACTCTCCTGGCGCAGCGGAAAAATCCATGGCATCCGCCCCGTTTTCCGGGCCCTGGGCGACGCCGCTGCCTTGGTCTACGAATCCATCGAACGCGGACGCCTCTCCCCCACCACGGCAGGAATCGTCCGGTCCACAGGACTCAGTCGCACAGCCGTAGAAACGGCCCTGGGCTCTATGACTAGCTACAACATGATCGAACGTCGGCACGGACAATGGGCAATTACGGCCGCAACCAGCCTTACCGCGCTGGCCCGCCGGCTCGGGGCGCTTGACGATGCAGCAGAGCAGATCCGCCGGCATCGAATGCAGCGCGCAGCCTGGCACGCATGGCTGGACAGGAACTTGGTACCTGAACTTGCAGAACACGAAGTAGAAGACGGCGAATCGGACCTCTACTGGATCCCTCCCTCAGAAAACGAACTGGACTGGTGTGGGACGCTGTGGCGAGTGGCCTGAAGCTCTGCACGATCATGGAACCTTTAACAAATACTGCCGGTATAAATTGGCTCGGCGGCAACGATGTTCTTTGTGCGGCGGAGCCTGACCCAGAACGCTGAGAGGATCAAGCTATGGCGGCGGAAACCATACATTTAAATAATTCTGTCATGACAGATTGACGGATTGATGCACGTCTATCAATCGGGCCTTGCAGGCTTTGAAGGAGCCACCGTTGCATCAAAGTCTTCAGATTTCAGGAGGGCGCGTCGGTCGATGCCAGAGGATGACCGTGGACTGCAGACCTGCACGAGGCATAGCGCGCGTAGCCTGGGAATTTTTTACTTTATAAATAATTCTGTCATGACAGATTGATAGATTGACGTACAACTATCAATCAGGCCTTGCAGGCTTTGAAGGAGCCCCCGTCGCATCAAAGTCTTCAGATTTCAGGAGGGCGCGTCGGTCGATGCCAGAGGATGACCGTGGACTGCAGACCTGCACGAGGCATAGCGCGCGTAGCCTGGAAATTTCTGTACTATATAAATAATTCTGTCATGACAGATTGATAGATTGACGTACATCTATCAATCTGTCAGTCTGTATTCAAACGAAGGAGCAATATGAAAGTGACTGCCATAGGCAACCGAAAGGGCGGGGTGGGCAAGACGTCAGTGACCCTCGGACTTGCCA
Organism: Pseudarthrobacter sp. ATCC 49987; assembly: GCF_009928425.1. NCBI lineage: Bacteria > Bacillati > Actinomycetota > Actinomycetes > Micrococcales > Micrococcaceae > Pseudarthrobacter > Pseudarthrobacter sp. ATCC 49987. The sequence continues at coordinate 62,121 of NZ_JAABNS010000003.1, forward strand.
CCGGGCTCCGGCTGATCGGCAAGAAAGTTCTAGTCATCGATCTGGATCCCCAGGCCAACGTCACAGACGCGCTTGAGGGGGCTGGAGAGTTTGACATTTTTGACGTCCTCTACGGCGGGGAGGCCGGTACTCTCGGGCAAGCTATCACCAAGACCTCGTGGGCTGGCATTGACCTGATCCCGAGTTCCGAGTCGCTGGCGCGGCTGGAGTCCGAAAGCATAATGACTCCAGAGATGCGGCTCAAGGCTGCCGCTTGGGGTGCAGAGGAACTAGAAGAGTACGACCACGTCCTCATTGATTTGCCGCCGGCTCTCGGGAGGCTAACCCTGAATGGACTGATCTGGGCTGACCGAGTCTTGGTTGTGACCGAGCCGGCCGCATTCTCCGTCAAGGGAGTTACTGAATTCCTGGAAACAGTCAAGAAGGTGCAGTCGCTGCCTCACCTGAACCCTGCCCTGGAATTCATCGGCATCATCATCAACAAAACCAGCTCACCACTGACCGGCGAGCACGCGTTCCAGATCGGCGAACTGGAAGCGGAGTATGGCAGCGACGTGATGGATCCGCACCTGCCCCTTAGGACGGCGATGCAGGATTCCATCAGCAGTAGGGCGCCGCTGACAAAAATCAACAGCAGGGGAGCGGCCATCATGACAGAGAAGTTTGTCGCCCACGCACGGTACTTGGATGGGGAGAAGTAGATGGCCGTCGATAGAAAGTCATCCATTCGAAAGGCGCCAGCCGCCGATGTTGTTGATGTCCTAACGTCTAGAGCGGAAGCACCATCGTTGAGGCCTGATGTGCAGCCCGTTGTCGAAGCGCGGTCGGCCCAGGCAAATCTCGAGCCTGTTGGTACGAGGGGGCCGGGCCCGGGCCGGCCGAGAGGCAAGAGAAGGATGGAGCCGTTTTCATCCAAGATCGAGATCGGCCTCCGCGACGAAATGGATGCTTACATCGAGGAATACGGAATCACGATTACAGACTTCCTTGATGAAGCGATACGAGATCGTCTAAAAAAATAATTCCGTCTAGACAGAATTATCAACCCAAGGTCGCCGCGCTGCCGATCCGCGCATCGTGGAAGGCAATGCACCTTCAACTCGACTACCGTGAATACTGAAATATTTTCAGTAGAGGGGGTCGGTCATGGCAGGGCGTAAGAAGCAAGTAGATGGTCAGCTGAGCTTTGAGGCTCTGTGGGCGGCACCAGAGGAGGATCGTGATGAACAAGTACGGCAGGCAGGCTCAGGAAGCCTGGAAGGCAGCAAGTCCGACGCGCTACAGCCAGATCCAGGACCCGGAGGACTTCTTCACCAAGCTGGGGGAGGAAGCCCAGGCACAGGTGGACGGGCTGCTGCTGAAGACCGCGGGACCGGACCCGCAGGGGGAGGGCTATCTGGAGAAGGTCGGCCGGTTGAACGCGGCACGGAACCAGGCCGAGGAAATCGTCCGTTACGAACTGCTCTCGCCACCGGAGACGGCGGACGAGGAGGACGAGTACGTGAACCCGAGTATCCAGGAACACCTGGAGTTTATGGCCGAGGTGCAGAAGCTCAGGGAACAACTCTAGCCACCGATCCCGACAGGTTCCGCCCCTCATCCCAAGACGACCTGGCACCATCGGGTGCCCGCAGCCGCATCCGGGCGAACCTAGCAGCCCTTGAAGTACTGCGGACGCTGCAGAGCGGGAACCGCCAGGCCACGGAGGCCGAGAAAGCGTCACTGGCACGGTGGGGGAGTTGGGGAGCCCAGGGCGTCTTCCAAATCTTCGATGAGTCCCGCGAGGAATACGCGGGAGACCGTGAGCATCTTCGCAGCCTCCTGAGCGAGGTCGAATACGATGCGGCCCGCAGGACAACGATCAACGCCCACTACACGGACGCCGCCTACGTGCAGGCCATGTGGTCCACCGTCCAGGAGCTTGGCTTCACCGGGGGCACTGTCCTGGAACCGGGATCCGGTGTGGGAACCTTCATGGGCTTCGCCCCGGACGCCGCCGAGATGACCGGTGTGGAGCTGGATCCGACCACCGCGGCCATCTCCCAGGCCCTTTACCCCGAGGCCACCGTCCGCGCTGAGTCCTTTGCCGATACCAAGCTGCCGACCGGGCACTTCGACCTGGCTATCGGCAATGTGCCGTTTGCGAACGTCACCCTGCACGATCCCCGCCACAACGCCGGCGGCCACTCAATCCACAACCACTTCATCCTCAAGTCCCTGGAACTGACCCGCCCGGACGGCATGGTCGCGGTGCTGACGTCCAGCTTCACCCTGGACGGAACGGACCCCTCAGCCCGCCGGGAAATGAACCAGCTGGCTGACCTCGTGGGCGCCGTCCGGCTGCCCACCGGCTCACACCGCAAGGCAGCCGGCACCGATGCCATGACGGACCTGCTGATCTTCCGCCGCCGGGAAACCCGGCAGGAACCGGCCTCCACCCTCTGGGAAACCGTCACCGCCCGCCAGATCGACGGGACCATTACCCGCCTGAACTCCTACTTCGATGAATACCCCGAACGCCTCCTTGGCGAGCTGCACGTCAGCCACGCCATGTACGGGGCCGAAACCCTGCAGCTGACCACCGATGATCTTTCGACCGTCCCGGACCGCCTGAACGCAGCGCTGGCCGACGTCGTACGCGAGGCCCGGACCGCCGGGATGGTGATGACCGGGCGGACCGCTGACCAGGAACGCCAGCGGGCGGCCTATGTTCCGGCGGCCGCCCACGAGTGGGACGGCCACATCAGCGCCGCCGACAACGGCTTCACCGTTGTCGAGAAAGGCTCACACACCGAACTCGCCGTGCCCAAGACCCAGGCCGCTGAACTCCGGGCTCTGCTGGGGCTGCGCGACCGCGCCCGGCAGCTGCTCACCGCAGAGGCCGAAAGCCGCGAGGACACCGCCGGCATTGACGGACTCCGTGAGGACCTGAAGAGCGCCTACGACCGGTACGCGGAAACCTACGGGCCGATCAACCGCTACACGCTCCGGAACACAGGGCGCGTGGATGAAGAGACGCAGGAGCCCATCCAGGCCCGCATGACGCCCAAGGCAGTCACTATCGTCTCCCGGGACCCGTTCGGTCCTTTGGTGATGGCGTTGGAAAACTTCGATGAAGCCACGCAGACCGCTTCACCGGCTGCCCTGCTTTCGACCCGTCAGGTCCAACCGCGCCGACCGGTCCTTGGCGTGGACACCGCAGAAGAAGCGCTCACCGTCACCCTCGACACCGTGGGCGAGGTTGACCTGGACTATGCAGCGTCCCTGTTGGGCATCAGCGCTGCTGACGCCCGGGCCGCCCTGGGGGAGAGCATCTACCAGATCCCCGGCGCCGAAGAGACTTTCCAGACCCGGGCCGAATACCTGTCCGGGAACGTGCGGGAGAAGCTGGAAGTGGCCCAGGCGGCCGCGCTCTCCGATGACCGGTTCGCCGTCAACGTCCGGGACCTCACCTCGGCCATGCCGGAACCGCTGCGCATGGATGAGGTGGAAGCCCGCCTCGGTGCGGTCTGGATCGACGCCGGCACGCACCAGGAGTTTGTCCGGGAAATCCTGAACGATCCCTACGCCACCGTCTCCAACGCCGCCGGCTCCATGTGGGACGTCAAAGCCAACCGCCACACCCTGGCCGCCACCAGCAACTGGGGCACGCAGCGGATGCCGGCCTCCGATGTCCTCAAACAGGTCCTGGAGCAGCGCCCCGTGCGGGTCACGGACGAGGGCGCGGACAAGCGCCGCATCCTGAACCCCACCGAGACCGCAGCGGCCCAGGAAAAAGCCCAGCTGTTGCAGGAGCGATTCAGCGAATGGGTGTGGGAAGAACCCGAACGGGCCACCCGTCTCATTGACGAGTACAACCGCCGCTTCAATTCCATCGTGCTGCGCGACTACAGCACCGAGGGGGAGCGGCTGACCCTGCCGGGAATGGCCAAGGACTTCTCCCCGCGCCCTCACCAGCGCGCGGCCGTGGCCCGGATGCTCTCCGAGCCTGCCGTGGGCCTGTTCCACCAGGTCGGGGCGGGAAAGACCGCCGAGATGGTCATGGGCGTGATGGAACTGCGCCGGCTGGGTATGGTCAACAAGCCCGCCGTCGTGATCCCCAACCACATGCTCGAACAGTTCGCCCGCGAATGGCTGCAGATCTACCCGCAGGCCCGCATCCTCGCAGCATCCTCGAGTGACCTTGCCGGGGATAAGCGCCGGCAGTTCGTGGCCCGCGCGGCCGCCAACGAGTGGGACGCCGTGGTCATGACCCGCACCGCGTTCCAGCGCGTGAGCCTCAGCCCAGAAGCTGAAGCCTCGTACATGAGGGCCGAAGTCGCCCAGGCGCGGGCCGAGCTGGAAGCAGTCAGGGACAGCGGCCAGGACAACGGCCAGCCCAGCGCGAGTATCGTCAAACGGCTCGAAAAGGTGGTCCTGGGACGGGAAGAACGCCTCAAAGCCAAGCTCGATACCCCCGCCGATCCGGGCATCAGCTTCGAGGAAACCGGCATTGACTACCTCGTGGTGGACGAGCTGCACGACTACAAGAACCTGGAGACGCCCAGCAACATCCCCGGCGCCGGCATCCAGGGCTCCAACCGTGCATCGGACCTGCACATGAAGACAGAGTTCCTGCGCCAGCGCGAGGGCCGGCGCGTGATCACCGGAGCCACAGCGACACCTATCGCCAACTCCGTCACGGAAATGTACGTCATGCAGCGCTACCTCCGCCCGGACCTGCTCCAGGCTGCCGGAATCCAGGACTTCAACACCTGGGCCGCGACCTTCGGGCAGGTTGTCGAGGAAATGGAACTCTCCGTCGCCGGCGGTGACCGGTTCAAACTCAAGAGCCGGTTCGCGAAATTCCAGAACGTCCCCGAGCTGCTGAAAATGTTCCACACCTTCGCGGACGTGAAGACCGCCGAGGACCTGAAGCTCCCCGTCCCGGAGCTCGCCGCACGCGACGGGGACGGGCTGCGGCAGCCGAACACGCTCACCGTGGAACCCAGCCCCGAGCTGCGGGAGTACATCCAGGACATCGGGCAGCGGGTGGACCGCATCCAGCAAAAGCTCGTGGACGCCGAGGAAGACAACATGCTCAAAGTCTCCTCAGACGGCCGCAAAGCCGCCCTGGACATGAGACTCGTTGACCCCGCACTGTCCCAGCAGGGACCGACCAAGATCAGCGCCACCGCTGACCTGCTGGCCAGCGTGTACGAAGAACACAAAGACCGCATCTACACCGACCCGAAAACCGGGGAACCGGACCCCGTGCCCGGAGCCCTGCAACTGGTGTTCTGCGACTTCGGCACACCGTCTGACCGGTGGAACGTCTACGGCGAACTCAAAGACCAGCTTCGCCGCCGCGGCGTGCCCGAACACATGGTCAGGTTCATCCACGAAGCCAAGAACGACACCGAGAAAGGCCGGCTCTTTGCCGCCGCCCGATCCGGCCAGATCGCCGTGCTCATGGGATCGACCTCAAAAATGGGTGTCGGCACCAACATTCAAAAACGCGCCGTGCACCTGGTGGACATGGACGCGCCCTGGCGGCCCTCCGACGTCGAACAACGCCACGGCCGCATTCTGCGCCAAGGCAACCAGAACCCCGAGGTCCGCATCTCCCAGGTAGTTACCAAGGAATCCTTCGATTCCTTCATGTGGCAGGGACTTGAACGAAAGTCCCGGTTCATCAACCAGATCATGCGCGGGCGCCTGGACGTGCGCGAAATCGAGGACATCGGGGACAACACACTGAACTTCGCCCAGGCCAAAGCCATCACCAGCGGCAACCCGCTGGTGCTGGAGAAGGCCGTCGCCGACCAGGAACTGGCCCGTCTGAGCCGCCTTGACCGGGCCTACAACCGGAACATGGTTGCTGTCGCCCACACCAAACGCGGTGAACAATCGGCGGCCGAGGCCGCCGCGCAGGACCTGCCCCTGATCCGGGCAGCAGCGGCGCGGACTCTCGACACCACGGCGGATGCCTTCAAAGCCACCATCGACGGGAAGTCCCTCGACAACCGCGGGGACGCGGCCGAGACGCTCCGCGCATGGGCCGGCAAGCACGGCCAACGGCTCATGAACCTCTACGGCTACGACGAACTCGGAACCATTGCCACCCTCGGCGGCCACGAACTCCGTGCCCGCCTCATGCCGGCCCGGGACCTTGACCGGGCAACCGTCGAAGTACGCATCGAAGGAGTGCCCCGGGCAACCACACAAATAGCGCGCCGCAGCCTGCTGTCCGCCGATCTAGGCACCATCCGGCAACTCGAAAACAGAGTCTCTTCGCTCCCAAAGCTCGCAGCCGACGTCGAAGCACGACGCCAGGAAGCACTCTCCCATGGCGCACAAGCAGAGAAGGCTTTGGCAGAACCGTTCAAGCACGCCGACGCGCTCAAAGCAGCCCAGGCAGACTCGGCACGGATCAACCAGCTCATGGCCGACGCCGCAAAACCGGAAGAACCGGCACAGCCAGAACCCCCGGCTGAAGTCGACCCCCGCATGGAAAAGATGCAACGGCTCATGAACGCCTCATTCCCGCCACAACCACGCACCGCAGCCGCCACCGCCACAACCGCCCCACCCAGGACCCCGGACCAGCGCCGCCAGCAACAAACCGAATACGGGCGTTAAGGGGAGTGTCCGTTTAACGGTGGATCCACGGTTGGCATTTAGTTGATTGTTCCGTCGAAGCTGATGGCGAGGGCATTCAGAGCCGGCTTCCACCGTGAGGCCCATCGTGCCCTGCCTTTGCCGGTGGGGTCCAGTGCCCGGGTGGCCAGGTACAGACACTTCAGGGCGGCCTGCTCGGTGGGGCACGGAGAAAGCCTTGACAACGCAGAATTTTGCCCCCTCGGCGGCCTAGACCCAGATCACCAGGACTGCCTTCAAGGTCAACGCCCACGGCAATGTAGGCGGACCGGTTCACCACGTGGTGGCCTCGAGGACCTTGATCACCAACGCGTCCAGATAATGATCGGGTAGATCTCCTCCAGCGGCCGGTTTTGCGACCTACTCCACGACGGCATCGGTGATATTGGCGATATCGTCTCCTGGGAGAGTTCAGTGCCCAGTGTTCTGGCCAGGTGCAAACCACCGCGGGCGAGCTCATTCCTCTCGCCCTTGGGCTGGGAACACATCAGACCGGCGACTACACCTGGCCACGCGCCAACCAACATCAAACCCCGCAAATACATGCCACTACGACGCCCGGCAAAACCTTAGCGTCGGATATTTAACTTTTTCACAAGCCACCCCAATCCCTTACCCGCCCAGTGCGGCAATGCTTTTCAGGTCAGCCTGAATCCCTCGCCGCCGGTCGGGTCCGTTCCGGCGATGCTGAGGACCCGGGGGACATCGCGCAGGGTCAACGCTTTCAGGAACACCATTCCTCCTTCAGTTCCTGGGCCGCTGCCTGGGGATCATCGGCTGCGCAGACAGCAGAGACGACGGCTACCCCGGCGGCGCCGGCGTTGCGCAGCGGGCGTACGTGAGCGCTGCTGATGCCGCCGATTGCCACGCAGGGCAGGGTACTTGCCGTAACCAGGGCACCGAATCCGTTAATTCCTAGTGGTGTCGGGTGATCAGCTTTGGTTGCGGTTGCATGGATGGCGCCGACCCCCAGGTAGTCCACGGTCCCGGCCGGTAGGCGGTGCGCGGCCCGGATCTCGTTGTCGGTTGCCGCGCTTAACCCGACGATGGCCTCCGGGCCCGCCAGGGTGCGGGCCAACTCAACCGGCACGTCGGACTGGCCGACATGAACTCCGGCCACTTGCGTTCCTGCCGCCCGCGCCGCCAGGAAAATGTCGACCCGGTCATCAACCAGCACGGGAACTTTATTGCCGACGGATTCCGCGACGGCCTCGAGCAGTTGAAGCAAATCCCGGGCGGGGGCTTCCTTGTCCCGCACCTGGATCATTGTGGCACCTCCTGCCACCGCCGCGGCAGCAACAGCGGCGACTGTCCTTGAACCGCACTGGCGCGTATCGGTCACTAGGTACAGCGGCAGATGCTGTCTGATGTCCGTCCTGAAATTGCGCCAGCTCATCGGGTGCTGCCCGGCGAATCCACGGGGCGGAGGCTCAGCCCCGAGACGACGTCTTCGGGGGTGATGCCCGCGAGCCGGTCAAGGAATTCCACCGCGAAACTACCGGGACCTTGGGCCCGCTCCGCAGCCTGCTCAGCAGCAATGGTGTAGACCCCTGTGGCCGCTGTTGCCGCCAGCAGGGGGTCTTCGGTCAGGGAAGCAAAGGCTGCCATCACCGCGCCAAGGGCGCATCCACCACCGGTAATCTGGGTCAGCCAGGCGTGCCCGTTGGCTACACCCACGGTTTCCCCGTCAGGGCCCACTATCAGATCCACCGCGCCCGATACCGCCACTGCCGAAGCAGACGACATAGCCAAATTTCTCGCAGCCTCCAGGGCATCCGAAGGTGCTTCTGTTGAGTCCACGCCCCCCGGCTTCCGGCACCCACTCCGGCCAGGACGAGAATCTCCGAGGCATTGCCGCGGATGATGCGCGGGCCCATCCCGGCAAGCTGGTGCGCCAGCCCGGTACGCACGGACAAGGACCCGATGGCAACCGGATCCAAAACCCAGGCAGTCCCGGCAGCATTGGCGGCAGAAACGGCCTCGATCATCGCGATCCGTTGCCCGTGCTGCGGGGTCCCCAGGTTGATCAGGACCCCTGAGGCCACGGGGGCGAACTGGCTTGCTTCCTCCGGGATATCCACCATGGCCGGAGCGGCACCGATCGCCAGCAGGACATTGGCGGTGAAGTTTGTAACCACAGCGTTGGTAAGGCACTGCACCAGAGGGCTCCGGACCCTCAATTCTTCAAGCAGCTGAGCACAATCGGACGAGGTATAGCCAATAGCCATCCGCGACATCCCTTCGCTAGTTCGAACTAGATCAGGTTCAACGGGTGTTTATTCTCAGCTGCATTCATGGGTCGGCAGCACCCCGTGTCACTGCTGCTACCTTAGCGGTTCGTTGCAAGAACCAGGGAACGAACCGAACCGGCTGACAGCACCCGGTTTCGGTTTCGTGCCCGCGGAAGTAGTGGACACAAGTGGGCGGATGTTGAGCGCCGGGACCAGCGCGACTACAGTCGAATGCTGTAGAGCGGGAGCTCGGGTGTGGACCGGGCTGAGAGGGCGACTGAAAGCGTCGCCGACCGCAAGAACCTGTCCGGGTAATGCCGGCGAAGGGATAACTTCGATGCTTGCACTTTCCACCACTGTCATCATTTTGATCGTCGTCCTGGGACTATTCGCTTGGGTCGGCCTCAGGGTCGGACGCGACCGTGATCTTGATGAGTTCGCTGTGGCACGCAACAGCCAGAGCGGCCTCGGGCTGGGTCTTTCCTTCTTCGCCTCCGGCGTAGGCGCGTGGATTTTGTTCGCAGCGCCCGAAGTGGGTGCTTCGACGGGCTTGGCGGGAGTGCTGGGATACGCGGTTGCCATCACGGTTCCCCTGATCGGACTCGTCCTCATCGGCCGGCGGCTGCGGGCTCTGGTTCCCGAAGGCCACAACCTGATCGAGTTCGTCCAACTTCGCTACGGACGGACGATGCACCTCTACGTTCTGGCTATTTCGATGCTCTACATGCTCGTCGCTTTGGCTGCTGAACTGACCGCCGTCGGAGCGGTGCTCGGACGGCTGTCCGTCATGGACCCGCGTCTTGGCATTGCCGCCGTCGCAGCTATCACTGCCCTTTACACCGCTTACGGAGGGCTCCGCGCCTCGATCCGCACCGACCGTTGGCAGTCATGGATGTTGTTTGCCCTGCTGATCGTCGTCGGCGCTGTTCTCTTCACCGGCCTGTCCCGGGAGGATGTTCCAAGCGACCCGGCACTGTTCACCGTGGATGTGACCGGCATAGAGGCGGCGCTGACGCTCATTGTGGCGGTCACGGCCACCACCTTGTTCCACAACGGTTACTGGCAGCGGGTGTGGGCAGCCCGGGACGGGCGTGCGCTGACCCGCGGGGCGATCATTGGAGCGGTAACGCGTTTCCCGGTGGTCTTTGCAGCAGGCATGGTGGGACTCCTTGCAGCAGCCTACGGTGTGGCTCTTGGGACGCCGCCCGTTCCGTTCTTTGCCCTGCTGGACCTCCAGCCCGGGTGGGTCCTTGCGGCAGTTTTGATCCTCACCCTGGCCCTGGTGGCCTCCACGGTGGACACCCTGCAGAACGGCCTGGCCGCTGTCGCTGTCACGCATGTCCCTTCCATGGGCTTGACCGGGGGACGGATTGCCACGGTCGTGTTTACCGTCATCCCGGCCGTGGTGGCGTTCCAGGGGTTCTCGGTGCTGCGCCTATTCCTCATAGCTGACCTGTTTTGCGCCGCGACCATTGTGCCGGCCTTGCTGGGTTTGTGGCACCGTTCCACCACTGCCGGTGCTATCAGTGGTGCGTTGGCCGGCCTCGCTGCCGCCCTAGGTTATGGATTCGTGGTGGGCGGCAGTCTGCCCGCAGCTGTTGCCGTAGCAACGTTCTCGGAAGGACTCGCGCTGCCGCCGTTCCTCGCCGCGCTCTCCGCCTCAGCGGCCGTGACTATTCTGGTGTCCCTGGCAGCACGCCGGAGCACCAACCTGGCCAGCCTCAATGCGCGGGTAGTCCCGTTGCCCTCGCTCTCTGGAGCGCCCGGTGCCATCGAAAAGACGCCGGAGAACATCCGATGACTGCCGCTCAGGACACCCCGGCCCCGGGCATCCGCGACGGACTGGACCTGCGGATTCAGTCGTACATCGAGCGCGGCGCCGCTCCGGCGGAACCGGATGATTCCGAGTTCGGCCAGCTCGCCTTAGACCTTTTTGCCTATCAGTACGACCACAATCCGGCCTACCGGCGCTTCTGCCGCTCACGTCGGGCGGAGCCTGGAAGGCTCACCAGCTGGGAACAGATCCCACCTGTACCGTTGGCCGCGTTCAAAGAACTCACCCTCGCCTGCGAGCCACCGGAAAAAGCCGCTGCAATTTTCATGACCAGCGGCAGCACCAACCCCGGCCAGCGGGGACGCAACCACCACCCGCACCTTCATCTGTACGACGCGTCGCTGCGGGCCGGTTTCGCCCAGTACTTCCTGCCTGACCGCGAACGCATCCCACTGCTGGTCCTCAATGCCCGGCCTCAGGAACAGCCACACTCCTCCCTTGCCTACTTCTTCGGGCGGCTGGTCGACTTCTTCGGCGCACCTGGCAGCGCCTACTTTATGGACAAAAATGACCTGCAGTGGCGCAGCGTCGCAGCGGCCCTGCAGGAAGCAGAGGCAACAGGGGAACCTGTCGCCTTGCTCGGCACCTCCTTCGCCTACGTCCACCTCCTTGACGCCTTCGAAAAGGAGGGTCTTTCCTTCCGTCTCCCGAAGGGAAGCCGACTGCTTGATACCGGAGGGTTCAAGGGACGCTCCCGCGAAGTATCCGCCGAGGACCTGCGCGACCAGTTCCGCCGACGCCTGGGAATACCTGATCCCTGGTGCGTCAACTACTACGGAATGACCGAGATCAGCACCCAGTACTATGACACCACCCTCCGGGACTCCTTACAGAGAATCCACAATCAACCCCGCCACAAGGTTGCACCTGCATGGACGCGGATCCGCGTAGTGGACCCCGAAAGTGGAGCATCCGCAGCCCCCGGACAAAAGGGCCTGATCGTCCACTACGATCTGGCCAACCGGGGGTCCTGCCTTGCCGTACTCGCCGAGGACATCGGTTACCTCACCCCGCCGGGTATCCCCCAGCAGGACGACACACAGGGTTTCGTCCTGCTGGGCCGCGCCGAGGGAACCGAAGCCCGAGGATGCTCCATCGCCCTGGATGAGATCCTGGCTGCGAACCGGGACTAATCGACATGACAACCGAAGCCTGTGTTCGCCGCCCGCCCGCCGGGGGCCCGGTGCTCGATGGATTCTTCCTGCCTCAACTCAGCCAGGCAGAACTCGGGGGCCTGACGTGGGAAACCCGCTCATGGGGCGGCGTCGCCCTACGGATGCCGGTCGTGACCCCGCACCTGACCGATTTGTTGTGCCAGCGGCTCCTTCAAGCCCAAGCCGATCACCTTGCCGACCGGCCGGTAATGGACATAGTCGAAGCCCTTGGGCGGGTGATCGCCAAGTGGGCCAATCCGGACTACCTGTGGCGGCGGCAAGCCGAACAGTTGCTGCCCATCATGACGGGCTACGCCCCCGAAATGGTCCGTCGGGGTTTGAAGGAGTACCTGAAGACGTTCCGCCGCGACCGGTTGCTTCGTTTCCTTTCCCAGGACTTCGAGAATCCGCTGGTACTCGACGGGTTCCAACCTAACCGGGCCGGAGGCCGTTCCCGCGCCTACGGACCGAGGCTGGCCACCCAGATTTTCGCCGGGAACGTTCCGGGGCTACCGGTGTGGAACCTGATCTGCGGGCTCTTGGTCAAGTCGGCAACACTGGGAAAATCCGCCAGCGGTGAACCGTTGTTTCCGGTGTTGTTTGCCCTCAGCCTGGCCGAAGAAGACCCCGACCTCGCTACTTGCCTGGCGATCCTGCACTGGCCCGGAGGGGACGAGGACATTGAACAAGCGGCGTTCAACCATTCCGAGGCAGTAACGGCAACAGGGGGGCGAAAAGCGATTGAAAGTGTGGCAGGACGCTTGCCTGCCGGTATGCCCTTTGTGCCTTACGGGCACAAAATGAGTTTCGCGGTCATCGGCCGGGAAGCGTTGGCGCTCAACCGCTACACCGAGACCGCCCGCCGGGCAGCACGTGATGCTTCCCAGTATGACCAGCAAGGGTGCCTCTCCCCCCACTGCCTGTTCATCGAACGCGGCGGAGCAGTGGATCCCAAAACCTTCGCAGCCGCACTGGCAGCCGAAATGAGCCGCTTCGAACGCAGCAAACCCCGCGCTCAGCTCACCCTGGAGGAAAGCGCCGGAATCGAACGCATAAGGTCCTCCTACGAATTCCGGGCCTATGACAACAAAACGATCGAGCTGTTCAGCAGTGACACCGGTACCGGCTGGACCGTAATTTACGAAGAAAAACCGGAGCGTTTCGAACCCTCCCCACTGAACCGACTCCTCCGCGTCCACCCCGTGGACGGAATAAACGACGTCGAACGTCTCGCCGCTCCAGTGCGCCGCTACCTGCAGACGGCCGGTGTGGCCTGCTCCCCCGAACGGCTGAACGACTGGGCCCAGGCCCTTGGCCGCTGCGGTGTCGACCGCATCTGCGCCGTCGGGCAAATGCCCGAACCCGCAGCCGGATGGCACCACGACGGACGGGGCAACCTGACTGCGCTGGTCCGCTGGGTTGACATTGAAGGAGCAGCCGAGGCAGAGCTAGAACACTACGACGCCGAATGGACCCTGCCCGCACGGCACAATTCAGCAGGAAGGCAACCATGATGTCCTTCGAAAAAAGTCTGGGCACCAGTGACCTGCTCAACGACCGGGTCGCCATCGTCACCGGTTCCAGCCGCGGCATCGGAGCTGCCATCGCACGCGCCCTCGGAGCTCACGGTGCCACCGTCGTCGTAAACTACCTGCAAAACAGTGAAGCCGCGCACCAAGTAGTCACCGACCTAGAAGCACTGGGAGGCCGGGCCGAAGCATACGCCGCCGACGTCACCGACCCCCAGGCCGTGGCCACTATGGTCGCTGAAGTTACTGAACGCTTCGGCCCCGTAAACCTGCTGGTCAACAACGCCCTGCAGAGCTACACGTTCGACCCGCTGACCCGCAGCACCGCATGGGACATGCCTTGGGAGAGCTACCAAGCCCAATTCCATGGCAGCGTTGGCGGCGCATACAATCTTTGCCGATCGGTGTTGCCAGGTATGAAAACCACCGGAGACGGACGGATCATCAATCTCGTCACGGACCTCATCGAACGTCCCAGCGTCCCCTACCACGACTACACCACCGCCAAGATGGCTCTTTTGGGATTCTCCCGAAACCTCGCTTCGGAACTTGGGCCCTTGGGCATCACTGTTAACTGCGTAGCTCCAGGACTCGTCTACCCCACCGACTCAAGCCATGCCACCACCGACGAACAACGAGACGAACTTGAAGCAGCCACACCGCTACGCCGTCTGGCCACCCCTGAAGACGTAGCCGGCTCAGTACTGTTTCTTGCCAGTAGATGGTCCAGTTTCGTGACCGGGACCTGCCTGTTCGTCGATGGCGGACTAGTCATGAAATAACCAGAACAAGAGCAACAACTGACAGAGGCCCTGATCTCCAGCGCCTTGCCGCTGCCCTGTTATCTTCGGCCGCCACAAGGCTCTTTGCGAAACCTGAACCACTACCTTCCGTGCTCGGTCGCGAATTTGACCGGGCGCTCGCCAGGCTGCCCTGTCCAACACGGAACCGCCACTCAAAGCCAAGCAGTTGGTGGATCTGGGACAGGCCGGCCTCGCGACAGCCCCAGTGAGAGCTTGTCTGGTCTGGAGCCGCAAAGGAGCGGCCCTCAAGTGAGCAGGAACTCGCACCAGAGAGGGTAGTGGTCCGAGATCTGTCATGACACCTCATTGCGGCTGAGGCCGCGAAGGACATGCGGGATGAAGTCGAAGGAGCCGGCCCGCTGCCCATACGTTAAGCCCTGCAGTAAGGATGTTCCGTCGGGTTTGAAGAACCATTTAGCGATTACAAAAAGGCCGCCAAATAGCGCCGCGCCAGTTCGTACAGTTGGGGCATACCTCAGCCTGACGTCAGGAGGGGCCAGTTCTCGTGTCAGGTTAAGGTGCTTTGCCTTGAAGCTGACGCCAGGTGCCGAGGGTCTCAGGCCTCAACCTGACATGCGACAGGTAGCCCTGAACCCTGCGTCGATGCGCGGAGCCCTTCAACCCGCGCTTCCGCAGATTGTTCCATCACCGCCATGTGGCCGCCGAGCGTACCGAAAGCAACTGCGTGCGGCCCTTCGATTTGCGTGCAATATCCCTGGCGACGGTGGCAGAAGTCCGGCGGCTTCGCTATGTTTCGGGGGAGAGCGTGACCTGCTCACCGGCGTCCGAGCCAATCTTGATGTCATTGCCTGCGGCCCCCCATCTCGACGATGCTGCGGCATTCCTTGGAGCCAAAGCCCAGAAGGATCGTGACGCTGCGCAGCTGGCGCTAGCCAAACTGCTTGCCGCCGTCGCGGGGGAGTACGATCTGGTTCTGCTGGACTGCCCGCCTGGAATGAGCCCGCGCGGGCTGTCGCGGCAGCTGCTGCCCGTTACGCACTGGTACCGCTGAAGACAGATATGTCCAGCCGGAAGGGTGTCGTCGCAGTCGCGGCACGCACGGACAGCGTCGTCGGCCTCAATCCTTCCCTGGACCTGCTGGGCGTCGTCCTCGTCGGTACCGGTACGAATTCCAAGCATGTTCACAAGGTCACCCGCGACCACCTCACCGCCGATTTTGGTACAGACGAAGTGTTGTTCCCGATGAGCATCCGCCACGCGGAGGCCACGGCCCAGGCGTGCCGTGAGCGTGGGTTGCTGGCTCACGAGCTCGAGCGGGAGCTTAGCAAGGGACCGAAATGGTGGGAGGTCCTGCGTGGTGAAGCGAAGGCCGGCAATGCCGGGCCAAAGTCGGCTTCCAGCGTGGCGGAGGACCTCCCCGCGGTCGCCATGGAGGTGACCCGTCGCATCGCCGTCGCTGAATCCCAGGAGGTCAACGCGTGAGCGCCGAACCGACATCTAGCCGCCCCGCATTCGGGTTGCCCCCGCGGCGCACGGCAGCGCCGGCCGCTGAGGCGCCGTTGGCGCGGATGCTCCCCGGGCACCGGCCGGAGGCACCGAAGAAGGCAGAACCCAAAGAAACCGAAACAGCGAACCTAAAGGCCTTGGGTACCATCACGGCTGCCCTGCGCACCGGAGTTATCCCCGCGGACCTGCGCGCTGCCTTCTACAAGGCGGCCGCGTTTATCCCCGGCGTCACTGTCGTGGATAAGCAGGCAACAATCGACGGACGGACTGGCATCGCCATCGGCATCCCGTCCCCGGATGGAGGATCCAGGCAAGAAACCATCATCGATCCGACCACCGGACTGATGATCGGGGAACGAAACGTCCTGCTGAAGGACTATCCGGGCTTCCCCGCCGGAACTGTCATGACCTGGACCTCCGTACGGACGTCCGTGGTGAACACCGCGCCCTAAGCTCCCGACGACAAGGGGTGGCCGCGCTACGCGGCCACCCCGTGGTCAACACTCGCAGGGCCATCGTTCAACCAGAGTTGCAACAGTGCAGAGACGGCCGGACACCATTGGGGGTGACCGGCCGTCTCTTGACTGCTTTAACTCCTAAGCAAACCGCCACTATGAGCTGACATTTAACCGCCATTCTCGGCTAACAGTCACACCCAGCATCTGTATGGGATTTATTGCGGCTGGGGGAGAGGGTCGAGAGTGTCGCGGTGGGGGACCGGCTATCGGGCGCTACGACCGGCACTTGAGGACGGGTAGCCTTGGGAATTTCATGGCTCGCTCGCGCCCTAGAAGTTAGACGGTTGACGTGGCAATCCAGGGCTGCAGGATCTGTCTATGACGGTCCCCCAGCCTGCTACACTCCCGTCTGGAAGTCGGAGAGAGACAACCTCATCGCCGAGATCGCCGGGAGCCATGAATGAGCGACACTGACCGCACCATTGACCGCACCATCGATGGCGTCGCCAAGACGATCGCCGAAGTACTGGAGAAGAAGAAGTACGCGATCGACTATTACCAGCGTGAGTATAAATGGGAGGCCAAGCAGCTCGCCGAGCTAGTTGCCGACCTCACCACGAAGTTTCTCGAGCTCTACGAGCCTGACCATGCGCGCAAGGACGTCGCCAAATATGCGGGCTACTTCCTGGGTTCCATCATCGTCTCCCAAAAGGGAAGCCAGCCGTTCATAGTCGATGGCCAGCAGCGACTTACCAGCCTCACCCTGTTGCTCACTTTCTTACGCCGCCTGCAGCACGGCCGTGACGACGCCGTCGACATCGACCAGCTAATCTTCTCGGAGAAGTTCGGAGAGAAGTCCTTCAACCTCGACGTTCCTGACCGCATGGACTGCATGAAGGAACTCTTCGAGGCCGGCGCGTACGAGCCACGGGCCGACGCATCCGAGTCAGTCCACACCCTCGCCGGACGGTACAGCGAGCTGGACGTACTTTTTCCGGATGAGCTGAGGAACCAGGCGCTGCCGTTCTTCATCGACTGGCTCAAGGACCGGGTCCAGCTCGTGCAGATCACTGCATACACCGACGATGATGCGTACGCGATCTTCGAGACAATGAATGACCGCGGACTCAAACTCACCCCGGCCGACATGCTCAAGGGCTTTCTACTAGCCAATATGGAAGACGGCAAGCCCCGCACCACGGCAAACGACCTCTGGCGCAAACGACTCCGCACCCTCGACGACCAGGCCGACGACGCCAGCTCGGATTTCCTGAAGACTTGGCTCCGAAGCCAATACTCAACCAAGATCCGAGAACGCAAGAAGGGCGCCAAGCCGGAAGACTGGGACCGCATTGGAACAGAGTTTCACCGCTGGCTTCGCGGGGCCCAAGAGAGCATCGGCCTCAGGTCAGAAGAAAACTTCTACGAGTTCGTGACCCGTGACCTCGACTTCTACAGCCACCAGTACGAGCGCGTCATCCGAGCATCTAAGGGAACATTCCACCCAGACAGCCCGCTACGTTTCGTGCGATACAACAGCGACCTCGGCTTCACCCTGCAGGACCAGCTCCTTATGGCACCACTTCGGGTTGAGGACAGCAAACATGTCATCGACCAGAAGCTGGAGATCGTCGGCCGATTCACCGATATCCTGCTCGCCTGGCGAATCTGGAACTTCCGAGCCACCGCCTATTCGACGATGCAGTACGCCATGTTCAATGTCATGCGCGACATCCGGGGGCTTGGGGCCTCCGAACTCGCCACCGCACTCCGCGACGCCCTGCTCAAGATTGACGAGAACTTTGACAGCAACAACCACCTGCACGTCCACCAACAAAACCGCGGGCAACTCCACAAGATCCTGGCGCGGATCACGGACCACGTCACCGTCCGCGCGGGCCTTCCCTCCCCCTACATTGAGCTGACCAACGGCACAAAAGTGCGCTACGAAGTCGAACATATTTGGGCCAACCACCCCGAGCGCCACACCGACGAGTTCAACCATGAGTCAGACTTTGCCCGACACCGCAACCGCATTGGCGACCTACTGCTGCTCCCGAAGCAATTCAACGCGAGCTACAACGACGACACCTACGAGAAGAAGCTGCCGCACTACTACAGTCAGAACTTGCTCGCGGCCAGCCTCAACCCGCTGAGCTACGAGAAGAATCCCGGCTTTGTGGCCTTCGCCAAGTCCAGCGGACTTCCGTTCAAGCCTTACGAGCAGTTTAAAGCCGCCGACGTCATAGAGCGCGGCGATCTGTACCGCGACATCGCCAAGCAGATCTGGAACCCCGACGATCTCCCTGCTGTCGCGAAGGGCTAGGGCTGATGGTTGCAGCGCTCTTCAATGTGGCCTCCATCCCTGCAAATCCCGTGAACGCCAGAACGGAACTGCCCGGCCCTGCCACTTCTGACCGTTGCTCGTGAACCCGGGTCTCTTGTCCGAAAGCTCCACGACAGGAACCCAACAGAATCCCTGATGATCTACCTAAGGCAACTTCTTTAGGGTCGCTGAGGGATCCTCATCCGTCTCGCGGAACAGCGGCCTCCTGCGGGATGCTGGCGCCGGGCCTTGCAGTAACGCGTCTACGGCAGCGCCGCGGTGCGTGTCATTCTTGGGGTATGGCACGAATCTGGTTGTCGGTGACGGTGGAATTGCTCGGTGGTCGTGGTGAGGAGTTGTGGCCGTGGCCCGGGCGCATCTTCGCGGTAGGTCCGTCGCACACCTTCATGGATCTCGCCGATGCCATCAACAATGCTTTCGCCCGGTGGGACCGCTCGCACTTGTCAGTGTTCACCCTGGCCGACGGCCGGGTGATCACTGATGAAGAGACGGGAGCTGAAATGGCCTCGTCGATCCGCGGGCCGATCATCGCGCCAATGGACATCGCTGCTGCCAAGGTCGCCCGGACGGTGGAGCCGGGGGCTGAGTTTCAGTTCACGTTCGATCTCGGTGACGCGTGGATGCACCGGTGTGTGGTCGGGGAGGTGAAGGTCGACCCGCTGGAGGTATTGGGTATCCGTCCTGATGTCCCCTTGCCGTACTGGGGCTGGGGCAGCATCCCGGATCAGTACGGGCGCCGGTGGGCTACCGACGACGGGGAGAGCCGGGCGCCGGGGAAACCGGGCCGGCCGCACCCGATGCTGCTGCACGCCTGGCCCGCACAGGTGCAGGTGCCGGGGCTCGAGCTGTCCGAGCTGCGTGAATCCATCGCGGCAGCAGATGCGGCCCGCTTCCTCGCGGCGGTGACGGGACGGCACATCGATGACGCTCTGCAACAGGTGGGGGCGGGCATACCGATGGCGCTGGAGCAGAGACGCCAGGAAGCCGAGCCGGTGGCACTGTCGGTCATCAACCGGCTGACTTGGCGGGGCGGCGCTGGTGACCGGGTGTTGGCCGAGGACCTGCTGGCCGGTCTGCGCCGCGAGCCGCTGACAGGCCAAGTGGTGCCAGTAGACCTGGACATGCTCAGCACCGTGCTGGAAGGGGATCCTGAGCTGTCGACCGGTGGCTATCTCGACCTGTGCACCGGGCAGGTGTACGACGAGAGCGCCACTGACCCGATGATGGTCGGGGAGGACGCCGCCATCGACGTCGAGGAGGAGCCGGAGCGTTGGCTTCGAGTCAACTGCACCGGTTCGCGGAACGGGTGGCGGGATATGGCGGCCTTCGCCGGGCGGCAGCATGATGAGGCTCTCCGGGAGCGGCTGGTGCGGGCGATCGAGGGCAAAGGTGCCTTCTTCCGGTTCCGCGACCTCGTTCACGGCGAGAACCTTGGCGACCAGTGGTACGCCTTCTCGACCGACCGCCAGGTGGGCCGTGCCTGCGAGTTCCTCGCTGACCATGGCATCCGCGTGGGCTGACGAGCCGGGCCCGGTCAGCGTCGGCGCAGGACCGTGCAGCCCGCACCGTACCGAAGATTGCACCTGTGACGGTGATTGTGGCGGGGGTTGTGGGACAACATCGGGACGGCCAAGTTACGCGGCCGGCTGCCGGTTGCGGTCGGCGGGGAGTGTCCCACCGGGGTCATCCTGGTTCCAAGGAAGTGGGACGGCGTTTCCGATGGGCTCGTTTGTCGATCAAGATGGTTCCCGTGAACACAGATGACCAGGAGACGCAGGATCGAAGTCACGCTGAAGGCTTTCAATTGCTTGACGAGGCCATAGCCAGCCAAGCCCCAGAGACGCTCTATCACTACACGAACACGTCTGGAGCCGTCGGCATTGTTGGACGAGGCGTTCTGTGGGCAACAGAAGCCTCCCATCTGAACGATTCTTCGGAACTGCGATATGCCTTGGACCAGCTAGAGGTTGCATGGGAAGACGAGTACAAGAAGCTAAATGAACTGATCCCGGCGGGTGCGGGACTGAGCACGACGATCCTGAACAGGATGCATGAGGCCACATTTATTTCCTGTCTTTGCGAAGAGAAGGACCTGTTGAGCCAGTGGCGGGGATACGCCTCGCCTGGCGGGTACGCCATCGGATTTGATACTCGGATACTTCACGAAAACTATGTGAAACGTTCTCGTGAGGGAATCCTTGCATCTGTCTCATACGATGCAGCTCGTTCTGAAGGCGCAGCTAGCCGTTGGGCAACGGACGCAATCGCTCGGTGGAAAGAAGAGTTTCCCGGCGGCTTAGGTGATCAGATTCGTGATCTTGCGGGGGTTAGGGATGCTGTTGCCGCGAACAGAGACGGATATCTGAAAGATCCAGATAGCTTCATGCGTGGAGTTCTGCAGAAGGACTCGGTGGTCGAAGCCCTCGCACGAAAGCTGTTTGAGTTCCATCAACAATCTTTTGGCTACTTGGCCGTGGCAGCTGCCTTTCACAAGGATCCATCATTCTCGGCGGAGGAGGAGTGGCGCCTTGTCACCCGTCTGCCAGTGAACCAACAAGGGATGAGCAAAGGTGTTCGATTTAGGGAGACTCCTCATGGGCTGACTCCTTACTTAGAGATTAAGTTCCAAGAGTCGCCCAGCGAGACACCCATCTCAGGAATCATCATTGGACCTGGAGGCGATTTTGAGCGGCGGAAGAGAGCGCTCCGCATGCTACTTCTGTCCCATGGGTATCCCGAGACTATTGAGATCAAACCTTCAAAGGTTCCATTTCGTGCTTGAACTGCGATCAATCGGCTCAGCCGCCTCCTGTAGCCAGCTGACGGGATCTATGGAGTGGAGGCTGGGCTGCCGAAACGTCAGCCCTTCTCAACACTCGATTCGGTCCCTAACTCGACTGTGCCGTTTTGAGAACTATTTGTGAGAACCACGGCGCTAGTTGGCGCTCATCGACGCAAGGGCGGATTCCGCATTCTGAAGCCGCTGGGCAGTAGTGCGCGGCGGCCGTGGAGATTCTCAAGGCCGGTGATTCTCAAAATCCTTCGTTTGTAAGAACAACGACTGCACCACTCCTCGGGTGCCAGCGGACTGAGGGGTCTGGCGGGCCAGGGAGAGTGGAATTAGGCTCAGCTGCTCCTGGTTCAGGTTCTTGGCTTCACCGTGGCGCCGGCCGCGGTTCTCGATGTTTATCTGCTGTGTAGTGCAGATTACTGAACCGTGTCCCGGACCGGCCATACGGTGAAAACGTCAGCAAGAACTCTTCGATGGAAGGTCGCCGTCATGGCTTCTGCATCAGCTCTTTCCCCGTCTTACGTCCGGCACCGGCCTCGGCCGGCGTGTTCCCGCCGGGGGCATCGCCGGCGGGATTGTATTTGGGATTCTCATGGCGATGATGGGCATGCTGCCCGTCATAGCGTCCATGGTCGGTTCCACCTCGGCGGTGGTCGGTTTCGGCGTCCATATGATGATTTCGGTGCTGATCGGGCTGGGCCTGACGGTGCTGTTCGGTAACCGGTTCCTGACCGGGTATGGCCTCGGCGCCCTGGTCGGGCTCGGTTACGGGGCCATCTGGTGGGTTCTTGGGCCGCTGATGATCATGCCGGTCATGATGGGCATGGCCTTGTTCGTCGTTGACCTCACCGCGCCGATGAGC
The DNA here is from genome assembly GCF_009928425.1 of Pseudarthrobacter sp. ATCC 49987. Taxonomy (NCBI): domain Bacteria; kingdom Bacillati; phylum Actinomycetota; class Actinomycetes; order Micrococcales; family Micrococcaceae; genus Pseudarthrobacter; species Pseudarthrobacter sp. ATCC 49987. The sequence continues at coordinate 84,236 of NZ_JAABNS010000003.1, forward strand.
CTGATGGGCCATCTGATCTATGGCGTTATTCTGGGACTGGTGGCGGTCCGCGTCCTCACGAGCCGGGCATGACCGATACTTGCCGGGTCGATGTGGGGGCCACCGTCTCCGGAGACCTGCGACCGTGCGCCCCGCGGCAACGAGAGGCCGAAGCGCTCATGGCAGGCCCCGCTGACCCGTTCAGTTGTTTGAATGAAGTTGATCTGTTCGCTGATCTGAGCGCACGAGAGATCGAGGCCATGGACCTCATGGCCCCGGCCCGGCTGTTCCGCCGCGGGGAGCTGTTGTTCAGCCAAAGTCAGCCCGTCACGGCGCTGTTCATCCTCAAATCCGGACGGGTGCGTATTTTCCGGGTCGCCGAGGACGGCAAGGCTCTGACGATGGCCATCCTGGAACCGGGCGCGGTCTTCGGGGAGATGATGCTCGTGGGCCAGCGGATGTATGACAACTATGCCGAGGCCATCGAAGACTCGGCGATCTGCCAGCTCAGCGTGGATGAGGTCGAGCGGTTCCTTCTCTCGGATCCGCGCATCGCGATCCGGATCTCGCGGCTTCTGGGCGAACAGGTCGCCCGTCTCGAAGAGCGCCTGACCGACCTGGCCCTGCGGCCGTTGTCCGCCCAAGTGGCATCCACCCTGCTCAAACTCGGTGACACCGCGGGGCCGCCGCGCTTCGGCCAGGCCCCGACCATCCACCTGACCCACGAACAGCTCGCCGGTCTCCTGGGCGCCTCCCGGGAGGCCACCAGCAAATCATGGGTGAGCTCACGGCCAGGAAGGCCATCCGCCAGGGCCGCGGGCGCATCGTCATCCAGGACCGCGACGTCCTGTCCAAACTGGCTAGGAGTTCCTCATGATGACCGCCACCTTCCACGGCCAAGTGATCGCCGAATCGGAGCAGACGATCTATCTGGAAGGCAACCACTACTTCCCCGCGGAGTCCTTGGTGCCGGACACCTTGGAGGGCAGTTGGGTCCGGACCCTGTGCTTCTGGAAAGGTGTCGCCCGCTACCACCACGTCCGTGCAGGGGGCCACCGGGCACCGAATGCCGCCTGGTCCTACCCCCGGCCGACACCCCTGGCCCGGATGATCAAAGGCCATGTGGCCTTCGCCCCCGGCGGGGGCGTCATCGTCAGCGACCACCATCCCTGACCGCCCGCGGTTGCGCAACTGGCTATTCCCCCACGCACCACAGTTTTGTCCTGTCAATCACCCCAGAGATAAGAGAGTACCCGCATACCACGCATTCCCGCCCACACCGTTGCCACAGCACCCGAAGCCTCCCAACCGATCGCCCGGAAACTGGAGCAGAAAATGGGCAAGCTGCTGAACATCCACGCCGGCATGGCCCACTCGCCGGTCGTGATCGCCTCCTACGAGGGAATCTCTGCCGCCATCGCGGCACACGGCAGCTTCGACGCCCGCACTCGCGAAGCAATCGCCCTGGCCGTCGGAAACCAGAACGGCTGTGACTATTGCCAGGCCGCACACACCCTCTCGGCACGCCGGGCCGGACTGGACGATGAGCAGATCCTCGCGATCCGCGCCGGAGAAGTGGAGTTCGATGACAAACTCGAAGCCATCTCTTCGGTCGCCCGCGAAGCCGCGGCCCGGACCGGGAGCGTCTCCGACGCGGCCTGGCAGGCGGCCCTTGACGCTGGATGGAGCGCAGAGGAACTCTCCGAGGCATTCGCCCACATTGCGGCCAACCTTGTCACGAACTACTTCAACCACTACGCCGGCACGGAACTGGACCTTCCCGCAGTCCCGAAACTGACCGCCTAGACCCGTGGAAGGTGGAAGGGAGCATCGGCACCCTTCCACCCGGCCGGGTTTCATCTCTCAAACCAGCAGCCAGCGGCAGGGGCCGGCGGCCATCCGCAGCCGGTCCCCTCCGGCCGCCGGCCACAGTCATCGTCAGTGCGCTGCTGCCAGGGCCGCGGGAAGCTCGGTCAGGGCGGTAACTGTGAATTCAAGAGTCTCAAAGTAGCTCGGGTAGCTTCCCCCGGTCCTGTTCAGCCAGGCCGTGCGCAGCCCGGCACGGGCGGCGCCGTGGATATCCCACGGATGCACGGCGACCAACAGCATGCCAGCCAGGTCGGCCCCGGACGCGGCGGCGGCATATTCATAGGAGGCCCGGGCAGTTTTCCATGCGGGCGCGCCTTCGACCGAAAGCAGCAACTCGAACGCGTCCCGGACCCCGGCCTTGCTGAACAGCTGCTCGGCGATCCGGGCCGAGCCGTTGCTTAACGTAATCAGCCGGAACCCTGCAGCGGCGAGGGCCCTGATCCCGTCAGGGACGTCCGGATGTACCCCGAGGCCGTTCATGCCGCCCATGACATGGTCGACCGCCGCATCAAGAGGGCGGTTGAGCTCCACCCCGGCCAGGAGCCCCCGGAGTATGTCGGAGCCGATGGCGGCGAACGATCCGTTGTCTCCGCTGGCCGCCAGCGCGAAGCCGTCACGCAGCAGCGTGGCGAACCAGAGCTTGGCCAGCTCGGCCGGTGCCCCGACCTCGCTGAAGCGTTCCCCCATGGGCGACATATCCGACAGGGTTTCATTGACATCAAAGACAACGACTGAGATTGCGGTGCTCATGGATTCTCCTTGTGGTGGTCCTGTAGGTCTCCGGTGCAAGTCTGCCGCGGTCCGGAGAGAGAGGGAACCACTGGCCGCATTAATAGGGCGTATCGGGGCCGGGTGTTTCCAAGAGGTGTCAGCGCAGGTATTCCGCCAATTCCTTCCCAAATACTGCCCGGGCCGCGCGCCGATCCCCAGCTCTGTTTTCGCCGTCCTTGACGAGGTAGATGGCACTGGGAATTCAGTAGCGGAGAACTGGCATTGGCCTTGGCTCTCGTTAGAGGTAGCTGCAGATGCGTTCGGGGTCGCAGGCTGTGGGGTCCCCGGCGGCCGCGGCGTCATGGAATTCGGCGACGGTTGCCCGCATCGCGGTGAGTTCTGCGATCCGGGCGTCGAGGTCGCGGAGCTGTGTGGCCAGCAAATCCTTCACGTGGATGCAGGGGGCCTGGCCGATGTCCCGGACGGCGAGGATCTCTCCGATCTGGGCCAGGGTCAGCCCGGCCGTGCGGCCGCGGCGGATGAATTCGAGCCGGCTGACCGTCTCGTGGGGGTAGTCGCGGTATCCGTTCGGTGCCCTGTCGGCGGCCGGCAACAGGCCGCGGTCCTCGTAGAACCGCAGCGTCTTGGCCGTCATACCGGCGGCTGCGGCAGTTTCGCCAATACGCATCATGCACCTCTCGTCCAGGGGATTCCTTGTTGACCTTCCAGTTTAGTGGAAGGTCAAGAAATGGTACTGGAACACGTGCGTGCCGGTTTGGGACAGGGAACGCCTGCCTTGTCCGGGGTGCCTAGACTCCGGTGAGGACTCCGCAGTTCCCGGCCAGCGGTGGGTCGGTCTCTTGACCTTCCCCCATGGTGGAAGGTGCAGACTGGGGACGGACCCATGCACGGGGCACCGTCGCGGGCATTCCGGGACGGCGCTGCTGTACGACTTTGGAGGATTTCATGTCTGAACCAACACCTGATTTTGATCTGGCCATCATCGGCTCCGGCGGCGGAGCGTTCGCGGCCGCGATCCGGGCGACCAACCTGGGCAAACGTGTCCTGATGATCGAGCGTTCCACCGTCGGCGGCACGTGCGTGAACACCGGCTGTGTTCCCTCCAAAGCGCTCCTCGCGGCGGCCGAGGCCAGGCATGTTGCCCTGGACGCGTCCGGCCGGTTCCCCGGCATCAGCACCTCCGCTGGCGAAGTTGCCATGGCCGGGCTGATCGACGGGAAGCGCTCCCTGGTAGAGACGATGCGTTCGGACAAGTACGTGGACCTGATCGCTGACTACGGCTGGGAAATACGCCAGGGCGATGCCGTGTTGGCCGGAACGCCGGAGGATCCCGTCCTGGAAATCACCCGAGAGGACGGTGTCCGGGAATCCGTCAGGGCCGCGCACTATCTGGTCGCCACCGGTTCCGCCCCGTGGGCGCCCCCCATCGAGGGTCTGGCGGACACGGAATACCTGACCTCCACCACCGCGATGGAACTCGAGGAGGTCCCCGACTCCCTGCTGGTCATCGGCGGCGGATACGTGGCCCTTGAACAGGCCCAGCTCTTCGCCCGCCTCGGGACCAAGGTCACCATGCTGGTCCGCTCCCGCCTGGCCTCCGCGGAGGAACCCGACGCTTCACGCACCCTGATGGGCGTCTTCGCCGACGAGGGCATCCGCGTCGTCCGCCGGGCAAAAGTGTCCTCCGTGCGCACGGACCCGGACACCGGCGGGATCATCGCTACCGCGGCCGTCTCCGGAGGGCAGGCGGAATTCCGTGCCGCCAGGGTGCTGGTCGCCACGGGACGCCGGCCGGTCACGGAAGGACTGAACCTGGGCGCAGTCGGCGTCAAAACCGGGGAGGGCGGCGAGATCCTGGTCGACAACCAGCTGGCCAGCTCCAACGACCGGATCTGGGCCGCCGGCGACGTGACCGGACACCGGGAATTCGTCTACGTCGCAGCCGCCCACGGCTCCCTGATGGTGGAGAACGCATTCAACAACGCGCGCCGCGAAGTCGACTACCGGCACCTGCCCCGGGTCGCCTTCACCAGCCCGACCCTGGCCGCGGTCGGGATGACCGACAAGCAAGCCAACGAGGCCGGCATCCGGTGTGAATGCAGGGTCCTGCCTCTGGAGTACGTGCCCCGGGCCCTGGTGAACCGGGACACCCGCGGCTTCATCAAGATCGTCGCCGACGCCGACACCGGACGGATCGCGGGAATCACCGCCGTCGCCAAGGATGCCGGGGACCTCGCTGCGGCCGGTGTTTATATCCTGGAAGCCGGGATGACAGTGGACCAGGTCGCGAACCTGTGGAGCCCCTACCTGACGATGGCCGAAGGCATCAAGATCGCAGCCCAGTCCTACACCACGGATGTCTCCAAACTCTCCTGCTGCGCCTCCTGACCTTCCTGCCCCTCCACACGGATGAAGACCTCCATGAGCACGACTTCATCGACATCACCGACCGTCTGACCTCACAGGAAACCGGCATCGACCCCGCACCCTCGCTGTCCCTGCTTGGACGAGCAGTGACGAATGGCTCCCACCGTTGAACCTCGTCTAGCCCCAAGCCGTCTGCATCAGCTCACGCCGTTAATGATTCCCCGTTGGTAACCGTCGCTCGGACTGTTACTGGAGGGCTTTCCGGTAAATCGGAGGCCTAGTTTCCCCGGTGGTACTTCTCATGGTTCACAACGGACGCCCATCACGTCCGTACCGATCCATGAGCAAGAGCCGGCGAGTATGCGTGGATCGGAGAACTTCATCCGCAGGTAGACCTACATATCCGAGGAGGCTAGTGGCGAGAGCATCAGAAATATCCAGCAACGGGGAGATCATAGACACGAGTAATTGGGACCAAGGACCCGACAGCCCGTGCGTCAGCCAAGAGCTTGAGTGTGTGGCCCCCGAGTTAAGCCCCACGCGTAATGGACAAGCGGTGTGTACTTAAGGCTCAAATCCGTACTCTTTACGTTAACGTTAGCCAGGTTGTTGCCACAGCGAACGTTGATTGCGTCTCCTTTCCCGTTTAGCTTCACTTCCAGCCCGATCCCAACGAAGTGTTCTACTGCCCCGTCTCTGCCCCTCAAGGCTTTCTGCAGATCTCCCCTGTTTCCTAACAAGTCGTTAAAAATACGAAGAAGTGGGATGCCACCTTGGACCGTTGCAAGGAAATCTGCGGCGCAGCGGGCTAGCCTCGCTTCCGCAGCGATACCAGGGTCTGCCAGTGAACACATCCGCAAAGAGGCGTCGTGTATGGCACGGACGCAATTCATGGCAGGCAAATCAAGCATTTGATCATCATCTAGTAGCGCCACGATTCCGCGGGAATATTCATCGGCCGCGGCCAGCAGCGAGGCCACCGTTCCCACCGACTCGGCAAATGCTGCCACCACCGTGTCGGGATGTTCATGCTGACGGGCCCACTCCTGATCACGCGACGCTGGTGAACCGGCAGGAGGACTAGCAAGAATGTCGAGCGCTTGCGTCGCGGCTGTCGCGACAGTTGCTCTTTGCTGCTCCAGGATGCGCTGAACTAGAAGACGCAGATCGGGGGCTTGGACTGACATTGAGTCAACATACCTCTGAATGTCGCTAGCGGCCTTGTGAGGGGAGTCAATAACAACCATTTCTGAAGTGCCAATCTCTACGCCGGCACTGCCGGGCAGCCGACCGTAGGCTGGCACACGAACAGAGGCCTAGGTAGGCTGGGCGGACTCAGGCAACAACGTATTCGGGTGGTCGCTAATGACGCTGCGGTTCGCGGGATATTTGCATCTACCAATGCCCCTGCAGGTAAGCCCGGAGGTCTTGGGGCAATCGTACAACTGCCTTATCGAGGGGGCCTCGGTTACTATCACATTCCCGGTCCTTGCACCTGGAGGTGATATCGGCGCTCGACTTGAGCCGCCCTACCCAAGCCAGCGTTGGGAGTACACGAGGTCCTGGGACCAAGACGGTGAGAGCCCTTGGGGAAGAGTGAGCATAAGCCTCGTTTCCCAGGATGGTAGCCGTGTCCGCATCCGCGCCGTCGGCGTCGCCGGTTTGGCCTTCCGGGCGGACTGTCCCAATTGGGGGCAGGACATGAAAACCGAAGAGGTCGGCGTACGCTTTGAGCAGCTTTTCGAGCTCTGGTACGGTCTCGCGCGACAGTGGTTCGAACTCTGGACGCCGCAAGACCTGGTTAGCCGCGAGCTGTCCCTCCATCCGGAAGGTCAGCTGTGGCTGGATGATGAAAATGGCGCAGTGCAGATGCTTACTGGATGGCATGGGCCGCTGGGCGCCGTCCAACTCCTCGGCGACGACCAGGTGCTGACATCAGATGCCGTGGCGTCAGGTTTCGATCGCGCGAGTGCCGGCGAGGCACCTCCCCTCGAATGGTTGCTCTACATGAATGCGTCGCGCAACAAAGATCGTCGGCAGTCCGTTATTGAGGCTGCTTCCGCCGCTGAAGTGGCAGCACAAACGGCATTCGCTAAGAAATTAGGCAACGACATATCGGATGATGTGGTCCAGATGCTCATCACGCAGGCCAATGGCTTGGTCGGCCTTACCAGCGTGGTACGAGGATTTGGCTTAGAAGTCCCGAGCAAGAACGCCATCCAGGAGAAACTCTCGAGGGTCAGGAATATGGCGGCGCATAGAGGGGCGACTCCCGAGGAGGAAGAATACCGGGCCGCTCTTGGCGTCGCGCGCGCCATCATCAGCGCAACTTCTCCGATGCCCCTCCCAGCTGGGTCCTATGCGCGAGAAGTCCCAGGCGTCTCCTAAACAACAGCTTCTGACCGCCGGCACCGGCTAGCACCGAGAAGGCGAGCGAGCATAGGGCGCGAATGAAGTCATTGGAACACCCCCCTGGCGGAGACGAAGGTCAATAATGACCCTTTGTGAATGTACTTGGTACCTGCCTTGTGGGGATGAGGAATAACCCGCTGTCGGCCCGTCACAACTCGTCCCCGCAATCATGCAGCCTCACCTGATGGTTCAGGGGTTTTTGACTAATAGGGATGGGATCAAACTATCTATGCCAGGAGCACGTACAGTCTCGTCCATGAACGCGGAATTCTGGGTGGCTGTTGTGGCTGTTCTTATATCGGCTGTGGCTTTGGTTCGGGGAGAGCTCCATCAACGCCGCCGGCCGTCGCATGAGGCCCAACACCGGGCCGTTGACAAGATCACGGAGGCCCTGTGGCCCGTTCACGTTCTGATCGAGCATGCTGACGTGCGAGTCCCATCAGCTGCTGAGATCAGCAAAGTCATGCGGGAGTTCGAATGGGAGTGCCAGTACTGGGAACCGATGCTGCCAACAGGCGCTAGCTGTACTCGGCCAGGACGTTGGTTACATGTTGAAAAGGGTGAAGACCTCTTAGGTTGGTGGTTACCACACACACCTAACGACTAAGAGGTCTTCATGGTCCACCGTAATGCCCGTCTGACTCCTGCCGGTAGAAGCATCCTTGTCCAGCGTCTTCTGGGCGGCCGTCCCGTGGCGCATGTGGCGAAGGAAATGGGTGTTTCCCGCGCATGCGCCCACCGGTGGCTCAAGCGCTATGTCGAACACGGCTGGGACGGGATGGAGGACCGGTCCTCACGCCCGCATTCGTGCCCGCACGCCACCCCCGAGGCGAAGATCGAGGACGTGCTCGCGGCTCGGGAGAAGCACCGCGAAGGCCCGGTCGAGCTGGCCGAACGCTGCAAGGTCCCGGCCCGCACGGTCTCTAGGATCATCGCCAGGGCCGGGCTGCCCCGGTTGTGGGAACTGGACCCGATCAGCGGCGAACGCATCCGGGCCGGCCGGGCCACCGACCACCGTTACGAACGCGACACCGCCGGAGAGTTGCTGCATATCGACGTCAAGAAACTCGGCGGCATAGCGAACGGCGGCGGCTGGCGGGTCCATGGCCGCAGCGAAGCCGTCAGAGGCCGCGGCATCGGGTACGACTACGTCCACGTCGCCGTGGATGACCACTCCCGCCTGGCCTACGTTGAGGTCCTGCCCGACGAGAAAGGGCCGACCTGCGCCCGGTTCCTGACCAACGCCGCGGCGTTCATGGCCGCGAACGGGGCACCGGTGCGCGAAGTCATGACCGACAACGCCCTGGCCTACATCCGGTCCGCGGACTTCGCTACGGCCATCGCGGATCTCGGCGCCAAACACCGGCGCACCAAACCGCGCAGCCCGTGGCAGAACGGCAAGGCCGAGCGGTTCAACCGCACTCTCCAGGAAGGCTGGGCCTATAAGAACGCCTATGACTCCAGCGACGACCGCACACAGGCCCTCACGGGCTGGCTAGACTTCTACAACCACCGCCGCAACCACAGCGCCCTCGGAGGACGACCACCCATCAGCAGATGTAACCAACCTGCTGGCTGAGTACAGCTAGACACCTGCGCGTAAGTATCCGTCAGGCGCTAGCGAATTGTTTCGGTTCCCCGGCGGCAATCGCTGTAGATCCAGCAGCTGACAGCGCACCCACGAAAACCTTTGACCGATATTGGTGGGGCCTCGCCTGTACTTATGTCGAACATGCCCAGAAGCGCTTAGGTGCCTGGAAGGTTCAAGAACGGCGCCGCCCCCTGGAGATTGCCTATTTCGCTAATTGGCGCAAAGAGGGAGACGCGCTCCATAACCGAGACCACGCTGGGAAATTGAAATAGTGACCTCCCGCGCCTGACGGTTGTTCTGCCGTCTTGATGATGCTGGAAGTGAAATAGTGTAGAGGGCGAGGGCTGGCGTTGGCTGTGGGGGAGACGACAGCATGAACCACGAACGAAGGACCCCTATTGGCCCGCAAAATCCATGTCCAGCTGATCGATGATCTTTCCGGGGAGGATGCCCAGGAAACCATTCGGTTTTCCCTCGATGGCACCGACTACGAAATCGACCTCTCAGCAGATAACGCCGCCGAGTTGCGCGGAACGTTGGAACGGTACGCCACGAAGGGCCGGCGTCTGCGCGGCCCGACCGGTCCCAAGACCGGCCGCGCCCCGTCGATGAGTAGAGACGAGACTCAGAAGATCCGCAAGTGGGCAACGGAGAATGGATACAACCCCAGCCCCCGTGGACGCATCAGCCAGGCCATCGAACGAGCCTATGACGCTGCCCAAGGATAGAGCCCAACACTCAGGCGAAAGCGCTGTCCTGAAGTGAAATGGGGCGCTGTCGGAGACACGACGTAGGCCCGCTGTGATCGGCGTTCGGCTTCCCAGATGGCTCAAGCCAGGGGCGCTATGCCATGCCCTGACTACTGGGCAGTTCGTGATACGGTTTGTTCATCATGATCAGCCCGCTCGCCTCACGGCTCGGGCTGATTTTCTTTAACCAGGGGATTCGTGGCTGAGTACACAAAGCAATGGCTGTCGGTCGAGGACCAGGTCAAAAAGCTTGCCTTGCGCGGCGTCAGCATTCCCGAGGACCGGAGCGGTGTACAACTGCTTTGCGCGGTTGGTTACTACCGACTTACCGGCTATCTCTACCCATTCCGTGAGTCGGAGCCGTACGTGGACGATATCGGTCGTCCACGGGTACGGGTCCTCAACCACTATCGGGTCGGCACTTCCATGCGGGACGCCGCGGAACTCATCGACTTCGACCGTCGACTGCGGATGCTCATCCTTGATGGAATCGAGAGGATTGAAATTTCGCTCCGCATGCAGATCGGGTATGTCTTGGGCAGACGTTCGGCCTTTTCCCATCTCGAACCTGCCACGTTCGTAGGATCTTTCACGGATACACAAGTGGATCCGGCCACGGGAGGACCAGCGCCGAGCAAACACGAGCAATTGATCGCCCGGATGCGAGAGCGACAGAATGGATCCGACGAGGCCTTTGTGGCCCATTTCCGAGAGAAATACGACGACCAGATGCCGATTTGGGCGCTCACGGAGATCATGGAGCTGGGGCACCTCAGTCGCTTATACGTTGGACTGACGAACTCGATCGCCACGGAGATCGCCACCGCCTACGCGGTACCGTCGAAGCGAGTGATGAGTAGCTGGATTGCGAGTCTGAACTATGTGAGAAACGTGGCTGCCCACCACGCCCGGATTTTTAACCGCAAACTTGTTACTGCGCCGAAACGGCCGAGTAAGGGGCAAGTTCCTCTCTTGGATCATCTAAGGGATGAAGAGTCGTCGAAGCAGGTGTTTGGTCTGTATAACGCCCTGGCCGTGATGGCATACATGCTTCGTGTGATCGATCCCAGCGGCGGCTGGACCGAACGCCTAGTCGAGCTCGTCGGCTCGTTCCCTCGAGCGGGGCATTTGACCAAGCATTCCATCGGAGTGCCTGATGACTGGACAAGCCTGGAACTTTGGCAAGCCTAGGCGCTGCCGGTACGGACCTGGGAGTGCCGGTTCCTCCGTGAAGAACTACGGTCGTTCCCGGATTTTTGGAGGCCTCCTTCCCGCAGACGCCGCGGCAGGTATTCCGTCCTCCGTACACGCCCGGACGTATGTCGCGGTGAACCGCTGCCAGGGAAAGCTGCGGCTGCCTCGGATGGCGTTTGCGGATCAGCCCGTCGATCACCCCTTCCACCGATGGCGTCAGCCGGCCGCCCCGAATCGGCCAGGGATCAGATGCGTGACCCTGCCGGTGCCGCGGCTGCAGCGGTCGATATCGGCGGTGTGGCACTGCCCCGCATCCTTGACACCACGTCAGTCTCATAAACGATCCATTACTGAGACAGCCGGGTCATTTTCCAGGAGTGTCAGAAGTGCCGGAGATCCCGCGGTTCGACACGGACCGTCGCTGTCTCAAAAACCGTCCAACAACCGGTAGTCTCACAACGGTAAATTGTTCGGGATTAAGAGAATTACGGGATGGCCATGGCTGTAATCGGGTACGCGAGAGTTTCCACCACGGAACAAAACCTCGATCTGCAGCTCACCGCACTCCAAGCTGCCGGCGCAGTTCGGACCTTTGCCGACAATGGTGTCAGCGGATCCACGATGGAACGCCCTCAGCTGTCTAAAGCTCTTGACCGGCTGGAAACCGGCGACGTACTCACCGTGTGGAAGCTGGACCGCCTGGGGCGCAACACCCGGCACGTCCTGGACATCATCGAGACTCTCCGGGAACGGGGAGCGGGGTTCCGCTCCCTGACCGAAGGCCTGGACACGACCGGGCCTATGGGCACGGCGATGCTGACGATCATGGCCGCATTCGCTCAGCTGGAGCGCGACACGATGATCGAACGCACCAGGGCAGGACTCGCCGCGGCCGCGGCCAACAACCGCCACGGCGGAAGGCCCCGCAAAATAGACGACGCTGCCGCTGCCAGGGCCAAAGAACTCAAAGGCAAGGGCATCAGCGCCTCTGACATCGGCAGGATGTTCGGAGTCTCACGCGCCACGGTCTACCGATACCTTATATAGGCATATAGGCATCACGGACCGGGGCACCGAGAACCCGGCGATGACATCCAAGCGGTTCGCCCGCTGTATGTTCCCGCCCGCCTTACCAAGCTTGTTTGGACATTAAGAACCGCTGGGGTCCTAACCCAGGCAGGAGCACGTGCAGCCGCCAAGGCATTGAAAAGGCACACTTTGACGGACCTTAGTAAGCAGCTTCGAGCTAAAGCCGTGCCTCCGCAAACCGTGGCGCCATCGATTCCATTTGTTCCATTACCAGCTTGATTGCCTCGGGCTGCTTGTCCGGTGGATACCCGTTGATCACTAGAAGCCGTTTGATGGATGCGCGAAGTTTCGCCCGGACGTCGTCCCGGACCGTCCAGTCGGTGCGCACATCGCGCTGCATGACGCCAACGAGCTGCCGAGCGATCTCGGCCAGCTTCCCTTCTCCCTGGACCTCCACCGCGGACTCGTTCTGGGCCACCGCGTCGTAAAACGCCAGCTCATCGGAGTTCAGCGGGGGAGTGAACTGGGCACCGCGCTGCCCCTCGGCCGCCACTTCCCGGGCCAGCTCCACCAGCTCCGCTATCACCTCCGCGGACGTGAGCTGCTGGTTGGTGTATTTCTTCATCAGCTCGCTGATCCGCTCGGAAAACGCCCGCTGCCGGATCACGTTATTCCGTGTCGTCTTGGCGGACTCGTCGGCGATCAGCTTCCGCAGCGCCTCGATGGCCAGCTGCGGATTCCGGGCCTGCTGGGTCTTGGCGATGAACTCCGGAGTCAGGTCATCCAGCGACGGCTTGGGCATGCCTGCCGCTTCGTAGATATCCAACACCTCTCCGGACGACGTTGCGGAGGCAATCAGCTCTCCCAGCAACCGCTGGATTTCCTCCGGCACCGGCTCGCCGCTGGCCTGCCGGTCCGCGGCGTCGTACTTAGCCATCCAAACGCGGATCTCCTCGTACACCTGAATCTCAGGCCGCAGCTCGGCCAGCGTCTCGGAGCCGGAACTCAAAGCCCACGCCCGGGACAACTGGCTGGAGAACCTGCGGTACCTCGCGGCCCGTGACTCTTCGCCCTCAGTAGGCTGATTGCCGGGCGTGCCGGGGCTCCGCAGGTAACTGACTGCACCGGTGACGGCGTTCAGGAACGCCTTGGGGCCGCCCTTCATCAGCACGGCCTTCCAGTCGTATCCTGCAAGCAGCTCCCGCAGGGAGTCCACCAGAGAAAGCGTCACGCCAACGGCCTCATCGATGTTCCTACCCACCGGCTTGTTTGTCCGGTCGGACTGCGTGTACTCGCCCAGCGCCTTGGCCAGGTTCTCCGCCAGCGGGGCATAAGCCACCAGCAGCCCGTCCTGTTTGCCGCGGAACGTGCGGTTCACGCGCGCCAGGGTCTGCATCAGCAGCGCACCCTTGAGCGGCCGGTCCAAGTACAGGGTGTGCAGCGGCGGGGAGTCGTAGCCGGTGAGCATCATGTCCTTGACGATCACCAGTTCCAGCTCGTCGTCCACGTCCTTGAGCCGCTCCTTCACCACAGCGTTCAACGAGTCGCGGCGGACGTGGTCGGAGACCGGCGGCACATCGGACGCTGTACCGGAGTAGACCACCTTGATCTTGCCCTTGGCGAGGTCGTCGGAATGCCACTCGGGCCGCAGGTCTACGATCGCCGTGTACAGCTTCGCGCAGATCGCCCGCGTTCCGCCCACAATCATCGCCTTGCCCGGCGCCTCGATGAACTTGCCCATCCGGGCGCTGCGGTTCTCCCAGTGCGCCACCAGATCGGCGGCCAGCGCCGCGATCCGTTGCGGCGCACCGTAGACGGCGTTCACGACGGCGACGCTCGCCTCGATGCGTGCCCGCTCGGTGTCGTCCAGACCCAGCGTGGCTTCGTCGGCTGCCTGATCCAGGATCTCCTCCGTGACGTCCGAGGCCAGCCCAACTTTGATGAGCCGCGGTTCGAAGTACACCGGCACCGTGGCGCCGTCGTCCACCGCCCGGGAGAGGTCGTAGACGTCAATGTACTCACCGAACACATCCTGGGTGTTGCGGTCATCAAAGGAGATCGGCGTGCCGGTGAATGCGATCAGCGTCGCGTGCGGCAGCGCGTCTCGGAGGTGCCGGGCGTAGCCGTCCAGGTCGTCGTAGTGGGAACGGTGCGCCTCATCCACCACCACGATGATGTTGCGGCGCTCCGACAGCAGCGGGTGGTCGGCGCCGGCGTCCTTCTCCGACTTGCTGCGGCCGAACTTCTGCAGGGTGGTGAAGTAGATGCCGCCGGTGGTGCGGTTGCTCAGTTCCTCCCGGAGCTCGGAGCGCTTCCGGATCTGCTTGGGGGACTCTGCCAGCAACAGGCTCCGGTCAAAGCCCTCGAACAGTTGGCCGTCGAGTTCGTTGCGGTCTGTGATGACGACGACGGTCGGGTTCTTTAGCTGGGGGCTCCGGGCCACCAAGTTGGCGTAGAGCTCCATTTCCATGGACTTGCCCGAACCCTGGGTGTGCCAGACGACGCCCGCCTTGCCGTTACTGGCCACGGCCTGGATGGTGCTGCCCACGGCCTTGGTCACTGCGAAGTACTGGTGCGGCTTGGCGATGCGCTTGCTGAGCCCGTCCGATCCCTGGTCAAAGGCGGTGAAATTGCGCGTTAGCTGCAGGAACCGCTCCTGGTTGTAGAGTCCCTGCAGTGCCGTTTCCAGAGCGGTGACAGCTTCGCCGTCCTCCATGTACCCCGGCGCGACCGGCACGCCGTCGTCGTCGACATTCCAAGGTGAGAAGTGGTTGAGCGGGGTGAACGGCGTGCCGTACTTGGCCTGGATCCCGTCGGAGGCGAGCGTAAACACGCAAAAGCGGAACGCCATAGGGAATTCGCGCAGGTAGGTCTGCAGCTGGGCGTGCGCAGCGGCGACGTCGGCCGTGGCGCTGCCGGCCTTCTTCAGTTCGATGACGCTCACCGGCATGCCGTTGCAGTAGAGCACGACGTCGAAGCGGCGTTTGTAGTCGCCCTGCATCAGGGTGACCTGGTTGACGGCGAGCCAGTCGTTCTGGTCCGGGTCCGAGCTGAGCAGGTGGATGGTGGGGTTGGCCTCGTTGCCGTCCGAGTCGATGTAGCTGAGCCGGTAGCCGTCCACGAGATAGTTGTGGAGGCGGTGGTTCTCGGTGATGGCGTCGTTTGACTTGGGCGAAACGATCTCGGCGAGTGCCTGCTGCAGGTACTGGATCGGAACCGTCGGGTTGAACCGCTGCAGCGCCGCGAGTAGCCGGGGCCGGATTAGGAGGTCGTCCCAGGAATCGCGTTCGCCCTGGCCGGGCGCGATGTCCTGGCCGGTAGCTGGCCGCCAGCCGAGCGGCTCGGCCAGAAGCTCCTGGGCCATACCCTCCCAATCGGCTTCGGAAAAGGCTACTGCCGGTGCTGCTGTCACGATGGTTCCCCCTGGTTGAGCGGATGTCATGCTAAATGTCGTGTGAAGGTCCTGAGCCGGACAGGCTGCGATGAGCCTGTCCGGATTCATACCCCAGCGTCCTCCAAAACTTTGTGGGCATCCTTGACCCGTAGCTTGCCGGACATGAGCTGGGGGAGGAGCGCATCACGCAGAGCAAGAAGTCGCTCGTTTTCGACGCCGGCGCCGTGCAGGATTCCGAGGATAGAGCGGTGGCGTCGTTCGAATGTGCGGCAATCCTCAATCGCCGGGATTACGATGCTCTTCTTCATCAGTCCTTGCCAGTGACGCTTGTATTCCTCGTGCTCCTGAAGCCCTTGCAATGCGCAGTAGAGAACCAGTGATGGTATTCGATCGCCTACAAAGGGAATCGTGTTCGGTCCCACAAAGAAACTCCGGGCGGAGATTCGAAGCTTGCACGTGTGATCTCCGAAATACAGGATTGGAGCGCTTGTATGCGCGTCAAGATATCCGTCCCCGTTGACGTAGCCCAGGAAGCCGGACTCACTTTGATCAAATACTGGGAACTCCCCTTGAGGAAGCAGTTCCGGCTTCGTGATGCTTCTCTGTTGTGTGACTCGCCGGACAATTGTCTCGACCAGAACCGGTTGCGTTGCCGCGTTGCCTGCCAGGTCCTGATAGGAGGCCCGCAGATACTGTTCAGCGGTGCTGCACAATAAAGTGTTGGCGGAAGTCTTTTCGTCGAAAGCTCCGAGAACTTCGGCAATCGCTCGCTGGTCGCCGGTAGAAGGGACTCGGACTCGTATCGAGTCCATCGCCGCACGGGTGAGCTTGGGCTGGGTCGAACCCGTCAGATATCCAGCGATATCCGTGACGGCTAGGAGGTAAGACAAGAAGCGTGTATCCGTATTGTTGTTGCCCCGCACAACATGGGCGTGATTGTTGACCCAGAATTTACCTCGGGCGAGAAAGGCAATCGGTGTGGAGCGTGATCTTAGATTTTCACCGTCTTCGGCAATCAATAGGTAGTCGCCGTCGTAAATGAAATCGTCCACCGAGTCGATGACACCAGACGCCCCAAAATATGGATAGGGACCAGGCCTTCGCTCCGCTGTCTTGACAGGCTTGCGACGTGCGTCGAAATTCTCTGTGAGTTCACCGAGCGTAGCGGATCGCCATTCAGACATCTACCCTCCCCAGTTGCTGGCGCACAACCCCAGCCAGCCGCTCTGACTCCTCAAACTGCTCGAACAGCGCCTTCGATAGCCGCGCTATTTTCAACTCGATCGGCTCGCCGTCGTCCTCCACATCAGCCGCGCCGACATACCGTCCGGGCGTCAGCGCGTAGTCCGCAGCCTTGACTTCCGCGAGGGTGGCCGAGTAGCAGAAGCCGGCTTCGTCGTCGTACGTCAGACCGGTTTCAACTGCAGAGGCTGTCCCGCGCCAGGCGTGGTAGGTGTTGGCGATCTTGGCGATGTCGTCATCGGACAGCGCACGCTCGGCGCGGTCCACCATGTAGCCGAGGTTGCGGGCGTCGATGAAGAGCACCTGGCCCGTACGGTCGACGGATCCGTTCTTCCCGACGGTTTTGTCCTTCGCGAAGAACCACGTGCAGACGGGGATGCCGGTGCTGCGGAAGAGCTGGGTGGGCAGCGCGACCATGCAGGAGACGAGGTCTGCCTCGACCAGCTGGGCGCGGATCTCGCCCTCGCCGCCGGAGTTGGACGACATGGAGCCGTTGGCCATGACAACGCCTGCGCTGCCGCCGGGGGCCAGCTTGGAGATGATGTGCTGGATCCAGGCGTAGTTGGCGTTGCCGGCCGGAGGCACGCCGTACTTCCAGCGGGGGTCGGATTCCGAGCGAGCCCAGTCTTTGATGTTGAAGGGCGGATTCGCCATGATGAAGTCCGCGCCGTTGTTGCCGGTCAGCTCGGGGTGCTGGTCACGGGCGAAGGTGTCACCCCAGCGGGAGGCGAGGTTGGCGTTGAGGCCATGAATGGCGAGGTTCATCTTGGCCATCCGCCAGGTGCGCTCATTGAGCTCCTGGCCATAGACGGAGATATCCGAGCCCTCCATGTTGTGCGCCGCCAAGAACTTCTCGGCCTGGACGAACATGCCGCCCGAGCCGCAGCAGGGATCGTAGACACGGCCGCTGTGGGGTTCCAGGACCTCGACCAGGACACGGACCACGCCGGCGGGGGTGTAGAACTCGCCGCCGCGCTTGCCCTCGGCCCTGGCGAACTTCTCCAGGAAGTACTCGTACACCTCGCCGAGCAGGTCGCGGGCCTTGCTGGCCCCCTGACCGGTGAAGCGTGCGGAGTTGAACAGGTCCAGCAGCTCGCCGAGGCGGCGCTGGTCCACGTTGTCGCGGTTGTAGATGCGGGGGAGCGTGGCGGCCAGGGACTTGTTGTCGGCCATGATGAGTTCCATAGCTTCATCAATGAGCTGTCCGATCGACTTGGGCTCGGCTCCGTCCATCGCAGGCAGACCCTTGGCGTTCTCGGCCAGGTAGGTCCAGCGTGCCCGTTCCGATACCCAGAACACGCCGCGGCCGGTGTACTCGTCCACGTCGTCGATCAGCTGGCCGATCTGCTCCTCGTTGAGCCCATCGGCCTCCAGCTCGGCCTGGATCTGCCCGCGGCGCTCTTCGAAGGCGTCCGAGACGTACTTGAGGAATACCAGGCCCAGGATCACGTCCTTGTACTGGGAGGCATCCATAGAGCCGCGCAGCTTGTCCGCGGCCTTCCAGAGGGTGTCCTTGAGTTCCTTCATGGTGGACGGGGCGAGGTCCACCTTCAATTTCGGGGGCATTACTGGATTCCTTCGGTCTGTGGTTCGGCGAGCATACTGCTGTGGTCTGTCAGGGTGAGGCTTCCGCCCGCTAGGCCGTCCGTAATCAGGGTAGCGAGTTCTTCGAGTCGCTCGAGGCGTTCGCGGGCTTCTTGCTGCTGGTGTTGTAGCAGGGTGAGGGATTCCGCCAGATTCCGACGTTGGGCGTCCGGGATGCGGCGCAGGCGCCACTGGCGCCAGGACTTGTCCGCTGCGGGGAGCCTGTTGATGTCCGCGGCGACGACGTCGGGGAGCAGCCCTCCGGGGTCGCCGGCGTCGATCCGCAGCACCCGGGCGGGGAAGACGACGGCGGAGCCACCTTCGACGTCCACCAGTGCGGCGGGTCTTGGGCTGGTGCAAAAGACGACGTCGCCAGATTCGGTGAGCCGGCCGGAAGGATTACTGGCGGCGAAGTCCAAGAGGCTGATGTGCCTCCTCTGCGTGCCGTTCGGGTCGAGCAGTTCGGCCGGTCCCAGGACTCGTGTCCCGCCGCTTGGCGTCAGGTCCGAAGCCTCGAGCCGGTTCCCTTTGATGTATCTGAGGTTGCCGGCGGCGATGAGTTCCTGGACGGAGACGGGCCGAGCCTTCGTGTTCGGATCTCCTGGGAGCACCGCCACCGCAGCTGACTGTTCGGTTCTGCCGGCCTGCAGCATGCGCACGAGTTCCTCCACCCGAACGGCTGCACCCGCGCCGGAGAGACTCGGAGCCGAGCCGTGGGTTGGCGCTACCACCAAGGACTTCCTACTGGCCAGCAGGAGACGGGTCTGTACCAGCCGGGCGAAGCGGAAGGAGTGGGCGCGGATGGTGGCGCGGGCACCCATCGACGCGACAATATCGCTGATGAGGTCCTGACTGACGTCTTCTGCGAGGTCGCGGGTGCTGATATCAGCCACCATGGTCCACCGCTCGGCAATGGGCACCTCAGCGAACGACGGCCCCAACACCCACAGTGCCTGGGCTTCGCGGGGCTTGGAACGCAGCAGTCCCTGCGGCAGCCGCACGATGGCACGCACCCGGCCGGTACGCAGAAGCCCCGACCGGAGCCCAGTGGCGCCGGCGGCCAGCGGCACATCACAGAGAACCCGGGCCGGGGCGATGATGACCGCCCGCTGCTGATCGTCTATCTGCAGGACAAGATGCTCCACCGCCAAGAGGATCTGCGCCGCGTCCATTCCGGGTTCACCCGGGGACGGATACTGCGCCACATGCACTACAGGTCCGTGGACGGCGAACTCTCCACTCGGATCGACACGGATCTGCCCGCCGTCGACACCGTGGACGCGCAGGCGGCGACGCACCAGGCGGCCCGCGCCGCCGCCGTCGTCCGCCGTCAGAAAGGTGACGGGAGCACCTTCGCCGGCAGCGTTCGCAACGCCTATCAGAAGGTCGCTGCCGCCGCGTGTGGAGTCGGCAAACACGGAGTTCCCGCCGAGCGTCGCGGCCAGTTCGACGACCGCAGCGGCCACCAGCCCCACGGTAGATTCGGTGAGGGCGGTCTCCGAGTGCTCCCGCAGCCCCGCCCGGAACCTCGCGGCAAGCAGTTGCTCGAAGGCCGCGGCCGCGTTGTAGGCACTGTCCACCAGCCGGTCCGCGAACGCTGCCGTGGAGGCGAGCGACGCGCCCTTGGCCTCCAGCTCCGAATAGAGGAACCAGTCATCGGGGTCGCATTCGTCCGCCAGATCCAGCAATTCAGCTGTGCTCAATGTCCCCAGCGCTCGGCCGGTCATTGCCTTAAGCGTCAGCAGGGCGGTCAGGGCGTCCAGCGTGGTTCCCTGGGCGCTGCCGTCTGCGGTGCCGGGCACCCGGGCGAAAGCGGCGGCGTCGCCCACGGCTTCCGGGTTGTTCCCCCGTCCCGTGGCCGCCAACCAGCCGGCGACCTGATCGGCGTCGAACAGGTCGCGGCCGCCTTCCAGCGCTGCGGGCTCGGGAAACGGACGAACCGACCCGGCGCTGCGTTTGCGCCACATCGACACGACCGGGCGCTGGACCTGCGCCAGGGCAGCCACGTCCGAAAGGGTCATGCGCAGGGCATCTGCTTCATTCATTTTCCGCCTCCTTACGACGTCGACCCCCAGCCTAACCGGACGGGTGAATCCCTCCTTGGAAGTGCTGATAACCGGGGTTATCAGTGATCTTCGAATATTCCTATGCCGGGCCGCCGTAGTTTCGATTCTGCAGCTGCCAGGGAATTCTCCGAGCTGCGACGGCGGCGGCGGCGGGGAACCACGCATTGGGGGATCGGTATCCTGCCGCCGTTCGGCAGCCACCCGAGATCAGAGGAAGAGAGCATGTTGAACACCGAGACGAACGAGCCAGCGGAAACACACCTCAAAGACGTGCTGCACGAAGGGAAGTCTCCTTCTGGCCAGGCAAAGCCGGCACAGAAGCGACGGATCTTCGCTGCCGTCGCCGTCCTCGCCCTGCTGGCCGGTGCCACCGCCATCGGCACCACGCTGCCGGATCCGAAATCCAGCGACGCCTACGCGGCGCTGGCGGCGGAGAAGGCATCCGTGGAGTCCGAGCGGGACTCGGCCGAGTCCAGCTATGCCTCGATGAAGTCCAAGTACGACACACTGCAGAACGGCATCGCCGCCCGTGAAGCCAAGCTGACTACTCGGGAGGCCGAGGTGGGTAAAGCCGATGCTGCTGTGAAGACAGCGGACGCCGCCGTCAAGGTTCGCGAGGATGCTGTCACTGGCGCTGAGAAGGCCAAAGCGGCCAACACCGTAGCGGACGGTACCTGGACTGTCGGGGCCGATATCGAACCGGGCACCTACCGCGCTGTCGAGGCCGTGGGTTCTTCCTGCTATTGGGGCATCTACCGGAGCGGCAGCAACGGCGGCGACATCATCGAGAACGACATTCCCGGTGGAGGGCGCCCTGTCGTGGCCCTCTCGGTCGGCCAGGACTTCAATTCAACCCGCTGCGGCAAATGGGAAAAGCAGTAACTTCCGGCATTCCCATCATTCATTCACCCTAGGAAGGCACGACATGTCCCACGAGAATTCCGAACAGCCCTTTGCAGGCGCGAATGCTGCGCCCCAGTCCCGTCCGTTCTTCAAGAAGAAGCGGATCCTCATCCCGGCAGGCGTCCTGGTGCTCGGCATCGCCCTTGGCTCCTGCTCCGGTGGCACCACCAAGGCCAGTGATGTCAGCCCCGCCGCGGCGCCGGCCTCGACTGCCGCGGTAGCCTCCCCGGCCGTTACTGCTGCTCCGGCAGTTGCCGCTCCGGCGCCGGCACCGACAGTTCCTGCCGGCCCGTCGATTGGTGCACCGTTCAGCGTCAAGATGGGCAACGGCGACATCGCGAAGATCACGATCGTCTCTGCCGTGCGGACGGACGCTGTTTCCACGACGGCATTCGCCACCGCGGCGAAGAACGGCAGCTACTTGCTGCTGGACGTCCTCTGGGAAACAGAATCGGGTAGGACCAGCTCCAACCCGTTCTACTTCTCGGCCAAGGACGCTGATGGGCGCAAAGCCGATCTGAGCCTCTTCGCGGACAACCAGCTTGGCTCCGGCGACGTTCTGCCGGGTGACAAGACTCGCGGATTCATTGCTTTCGATATTGCACCGGGTGCTTCGACCGTGATGATCTCCACCCCGCTGATGCAGGAAGCCGCACGGATCCAGATCCCCGGGTAAACCAGACGGGACTGCTGAAGATTTGCTTCACGGAACGCCGCCATGGAGCGATTAAATCCTCCAGGCCAACTGTGCGAAAACCGCCAAACCGAGCTGTGAAAAACCGCCATTCTCGGCTAACGGTCACACCCGCAGTGGTCGCCGAGTCAACGAGACGCGTCGCACGCCTGGGGTTTCGAGCCCCTTGCCGGGCGCGAACGACTTCCGCGGGTCGACCCATGACGAGTCGACCCGCGGCTGTGTCCCCTACTTGAGCCGGGAGATCGCGCGCTGCAGGATATCCTCCGCCGCCGCGAGGGCGCGAAGGCGGAAGGGGCTCTTCTTCGTCGCACGTTCGTAAACGATGGCCCGCCAATCTTCTCGGTGCTCGGCGATCGGGGTGCGGGTATCGCCGGCGGTGGTCGCGTTCTCGTAAGCACAGTAGGGGCCAGAGGTCGCGACGGAGTGCTCGAGTGTGTGCGTGGAGAGGACGTGACGCAGCGGCGCCGGGACGCCGCGGCCGCCCGGGTGGGCGGTGAGGCTGACGAACTGTGCCAGAAGGGCGGCGCTGACGCTCGCGGAGAGCGCGGCGACGTTCTGCCGGGAGGGAGCTTCACGGTGTGCTCCCGCGATGTATTCCGGGTCGTCCAGTAACCCCTGTTTGTCGAGGGGGATGTCGCCGATCACGAGCTGGCCGAGGCAGGCCATACACGGGCGTCCGGGAACAAGCGTGTGCGCGCGCCAGATGCCGTTTCGCATGCGGCCGTCCGGGAAGGTGTCGAGCGCAATACCGCCATCGATTACCGGAATGAGGTCGGTGTAGGCGAGTGCATTCAACACCGCTCGCGGCCAAGGGCGGTCGACGCAAGAGAAGATGACGTCGTAGTCGAGCGCCGCGCTAACGCCCACGGGGTCGGTGATGCTGACCTCGTGGTTATGAATCTCGAATGATTCCGCGGTCGCGGCAGATTTCATCAGGCGCGAGGCTACTTTGACCTTGGATCGACCGAGTGCGGCGTCGAGGCGGGTCGCACCGATCATGCGGTCCAGGTTCACCGTCTCGACGGCGTCATAGTCCATCACGCCGACCGTCGCGAGGCCCGTCGCGGCGAGCCGCTGCGCGACGTCGAGGCCGACGCTGCCGCCACCGACGACGAGGACGCGCAGGCGCGCGATCGAGCTCTGAGTACGCTCGCCCCACGACGAGACCGTCCGCTGCTGTGAACGGGTGATGCTGGGGATTCGACGGATCTCGTTGTTCCAAGTGACAGCGAGCTTCGGAGATACCGATCGCACAGACTCCGCCCAGGTCGGTGCGCTCCGGTCGAACCAGAACCGGGCCGACCAGGAGGTATCGCGGCCGCCGAGCGTCATCCCGAGGAGTGGCATTTTCGTAATCCCGCGGGCGACGCGCTCGTACTCGGACTCCGTCTCCCAGTCCATGTCGCTGAGTAGCTGCCAGCCGCGAGAGCCCGGATGAGAGTGCAGCAATGCGAGTCCATGGCCGGCGGCGCGTGCCTCATTCGACGCGCGGAGCACGTACCCACTTGTGAACGAGGCGTTCCCATGCACGAGCCGCTCGCCCTCGCCGGGGAAAACCACCGACTTAATGAGCGCCGTCGTGCGTTCGACACCGGTGGAAAGGACGTACGTCGCGGCAAGCACGTCCTCCTGGCCGTCCTCGCGGATGAGGTGGTCACGCATGGCCGCTTCGACTTCACCAGTCATCGCTACGGAATACCGCATGTCACGCCGCCTTCGGGATTGCGATCGAAATGAAGCCCCGCACGTGCCGGAGCCACGCGAGAGCCGGCGGCATCGACATGTCGGTGTAGCTGAAATCGCGGGAATGCCGCTTCCATCCAGGCTGGCAGTCGATGTCATCCATATTCGTCTCAGGGAACGCGACCGAGTCAGGGAGGTGGATCCAGTGCGGAGGGACCATCGGCCAGCTCTGCACCTCGGACACGCTGACGCCGGTCGTCATAGTCTGCCCGTTGAGGGCGCCACCTACCGCGACGACATCGTAGAGAATGCGGGGTCCGTCGGCCCGAGCAGTGGCACCCAGGGCAGTCATGTCATTGATGAATTGTTGGGTCGGCCCGGTCAGGCCGATCTCATTGCTCACGCGACCCCTCCGACATGCTTGGCGGTGACGAACTCGTCCCCGTTCTCAATCCTCACGATCTGCTCGTCACGGAACGCCTCCGTGCCGCCTGCGGGCATGATGCGGGCGAGGTCGTAGCCGGCCGGGTCGACTCCGGCGAGGCGGAGCAGCGCGGCGGCGGTCTGGTCGTCGTCGTAGCTGCTTTGCGGCTCGCCGTCGATGGTGAAGCGAAGCCTCTGGCGGGAGACGAACCGATCACCGTCCTTCAGGTTGATGATCTGGCCGTCGCGGATCTTCTCCTCGACGCCGTTTTTCTTGACGAGGAAGAGGTCGGAGATCTTCGGGTCGCGTCCAGCGAGGCGCAGCAGCGCTGCGGCCTCCTGGTCGTCATCCCGGGTGGTGAATGCCTTGCCGTCGATAAAAATCTGCTGAGAGGTGGTTGTGTGGGGGGCCATCGGGCCCTCCTTCCTTGTAGCGTGTCGCTCCTACTTCCGGCTGGAAGCAGGTAGCATATACCTGTCGGGTAAATCCGACTTTACCATAAGTTACGTTTACCAAAGAGGTAAAGCTTGCAACTCGCGTGGATAACTCCTCAGCTTGAGGGCGCTTGCGTCTCGGGAGCGCACCTGCGCGCTGTCGCGGATGGTCAGGTAGCGGCGGCTGAAGACCTCCTGCACGTCGTCGCGCACGCCCCACAGCTCGAAAACCTCGTGACGTTTCAGAGCGTCCGCGTAGGCGTCAAGGCAGGGAATCTGACTCTCTCGATCGAGGAGGTTGAGATGCATGTACGTCCGCTCAGTTCCGATGGGGTTCCGCGAGCTGTCTTAAATCGGTCAGCATTGCCCGATCACGCTTCTTCGCAAGCGCTACTCGTCCAGGACTTCCACATTCGCGGCCGGTCGATCCTCCGGCCCGCGATCTGAATCGAGACTCCATGACCACTTACATCGCCACAGACACGCAGTTCGACTTCGCACCCCGGCCCGGTCGCCTGCTGCAACGCGAGCTCGACGCTCGCGCGATCAGCCAAGCGCAACTCGCCGCCCGTACCGGGCTCAGTACTAAGCACATCAACCTCGTCATCAAGGGAACGGCCCCGCTATCTCCCGATGTCGCCGTCACTCTGGAACAAATTCTCGGGACTTCCGCCGAGACCTGGCTCCACCTGGAGGCAGCACACCAGGCACACGAGGCTCGAATCGAGAGGCGCAACGCTCTCGCTGGATTCGTAGACTGGGCGAGTACCTTCCCCCGCCAGTTACTCATCGACCGCAAAGTAATAGACAGGGCAGATTCCGGCCCCGATCTCGCGGCAAAACTTCTTGCTTTCTTCTCGGTGGCGTCTCCTAACGCGTTCGCGAAAACCTGGCTTGAGCCGCAGGCGTCCTATAAGCGAAGTCAGATCCATTCCATCGATCCGAACCTGACGGCTCTCTGGCTGCGGTTATCGGAACTGCACGCGGGCGATCTCATCGCAGAGGCCCCGACGTACGATTCTGCAAAGTTGCAAGCAGCGGCCGCCCTACTTCCTAAGCTCACCGTCCACGACGACGTAGGGAGAGCATTCACAAAAGCGCAAGAACTTTTGCTCGGCGCCGGTGTCGTTCTGGTATTTGTCCCAGAAATTCCGAACACTCGAATTAGCGGTGTATCACGCTGGATAAACGGAACGCCAATGATCGCGGTGACGAGTCGATACAAGGCTCTCGACAGCTTGTGGTTCACGCTTCTGCACGAAATCGCGCACGTACTTCTTCACCCGAAAAGAAGCACGTTCATTGATGTTGATGGGTTCAAGGCTGACGACGACGCGGACGCACAAGAAACGGCCGCCAATGCCTTCGCGCAAGACCATCTCATTCCGCCGGCCTACAGGGCACAACTTGCAGCAACGACGACGGTAAAGGGAATCGTCTCCCTTGCTAATGTGCTCGGTGTTTCCCCCAGTCTGGTTGCGGGTCAGTGGGCGTTCCGGACCAAGACCTGGGGCGGGCCGATCGCAAAGCTGCGGAAGAAATTCGATCTCGCGGACTTGCTCGCGTAGGACTCAAACTATTGTTTCTCGGCCCGGTCTGGAAGCATGCGGGTATGAAAATAATCTCGTTCTTCAACCATAAGGGTGGAGTCGGCAAGACGACGATGCTCTTCAACACCGCTGTAGAGATGGGTATTCTCGGCAAGCGCATACTAATGGTCGACTTCGACGCACAGGCAAACCTCACGGCCATCTCACTGGAGGATGAAAAGCTCGAGGAGATTTTTGCGGTCGGGGCTGACGGTCTGACGGTTGCACATGCCTTTGCTCCACTAGTGAGCGGTGCAGGCGATGTTTTTGCCCCCGAGGCTCAAATGGTACGCGAGGGTCAAGTATGGCTAGCAGCTGGAGACCTGAAGCTTTCGGAGTTTGAATCGATTCTTCCGAGCGCCTGGACGGAAGCGCTTGCTGGCAACGAACGTGGCTTCCGAGTCACTAGCGCCCCATACAGGCTTATCAAAGAACTTGCTGAGACAGTCAACGCAGACTATGTCTTCGTTGATCTTGGACCCAACGTGGGCGCTCTGAACCGTGCGGTGATTCTGGCAAGTGACTACCTCATAATTCCCATGGCATCCGATCTTTTCTCAATCCGGGCTCTGCCGAGTGTTGGTGGGAGTCTGGATACTTGGGTTAAGCAGTGGAGGACCGCCAAGTCGGTGTCTCCTACTCTTAGCTTTAAGATCCCCACTGGTCTCCCCAAAATCCTTGGGTACGTTTCTCAGCAGTTCAACGTATACAGAGGAGAAGCAACCATGGCTTTTTCGAAGTGGATCGATCAGATGCCGAGCGAAATGAAAACTGGGCTGTTTGCGCCGCTCTCAGCACATGACGACGGGCGAGGCGAAACACTTGCAGACCCTGCGCAGAAACTAGGCGCGAGCATAGGGGACCTTAAAAACTTCCACAGTTTGGTTCCTCATGCCCAAACTCTGCGCAAAGCAATTTTTGAACTTCGCACCGATGAGATTGTTCGTGGGGCGCAGGTTACGAGGGCCCGGCAGAGTGAAGAGCAGTTCCGCGAACTTTGCGAGAATATTATTGTTCGCGCTCTCTAGATACCTGGTTTAGAGCAACACCGCTATGCAATCTGAACGTGGGAGTGGCTGCTGAAGTCACTCCCACCTTCCTCTTAAGCCCTTCATTTTCTCTGCCTCGGCGGTGTAGAGCAGACCTGCAGCGTCTGCCCCGGTGACCCGGGCCAGGTCGTCCAGAGACTTGAAGTGGCCCCGGGCGAGGGTGACGGCCACCAGTTCGAGGTACGCGGTGCCGTTGCGCTGTCCGAGGCCGTCCAGGTAACTCAGCATGCGCCCTCCATGGCGCCGGGTCCTTCGGATTCTTCGGCGGCGAGCCGCGTCAGCGTCAGGGCTGCCAGGTCCGGGTTTTCGTAGATGAGTCCCATGGGCCAACGCTACGCACCCCGCCGGTTCCGTCAAAGGCCTGCGCTAGCGCCAGCGGTAGGACTCCAGCGCAGGGGACTGCTGAAGGTTTGATTGACACTTTGCCTGTGAGGATTTGATCCTTGCGGGTGGAAGGATGTTCATCATGCCCAAAGCCTTTCCCGAAGAATTCCGCCGCGATGTCGTCGCGGTTGCCCGCAAGGGCGAAGCGCCCATCATCCAGATCGCCAAGGACTTCGGTGTCTCGCCCGCTGCCCTGCACCGCTGGATGAAGATCGCCGACAGAGAAGACGGCGTGAAGTCCGGGGCGGTGTCCGATGACGCCGCGAAGTTGCGGGAGGCCAACAAACGCATCCGGCTCCTGGAACAGGAAGCCGAAGTCATGCGCCGTGCCGTGGCCTACTTGTCCCGGGACATCAACCCAAAAAAATGATGTACCCGCTGGTCCGCGAGCTGGCTGCCAGGGACGCCCCGATCCGGGTTCCCGTGGCAGTGTCCTGCCGGGTACTGAATTTCTCCAGACAGGCCTACTACCAGTGGGCCGCCAATCCCGTCCCGGCCCGGGACTGGGAAGAAGCGCATCTGATCAACGCCGCCATCGATCACCACCGGGACGATCCTGCCTTCGGATACCGGTTCATCGCCGATGAGATCAACGCCGGTCCCGGCCCTGGGGCCAGTGAACGCCGGATCTGGCGGCTGTGCTCGGAGAACGGCATCCTCTCGGTGATCCACCGCCGGCGCCGGTCAGGGCTCAAGGCCGGCCCGCCGGTCCACGATGACCTCGTCGAACGGGACTTCAGCGCCACGGCACCGAACCGGAAATGGCTCACGGACATCACCGAGCACCACACCGGGGAGGGCAAGCTGTACCTGTGCGCGATCAAGGACCTTCACTCAAACCGGATCGTCGGGTACTCGATGGACGGGCGGATGAAAGCGTCCCTGGCCGTCGCCGCCCTGGACCACGCCGTGGCCCTCAGGAAACCGGCGGGCACGGTGGTCCACTCGGACAGAGGGTCCCAGTTCAGATCCAGAAAGTTCGTCCTGGCCCTGAACACCTACGGCCTGAACGGATCGATGGGCCGGGTAGGGGCATGCGGTGACAATGCAGCGATGGAATCGTTCTTCTCCCTGCTGCAAAAGAACGTCCTGAACCGGAAACGATGGGAGACCCGGGCCGAGCTCCGGCTGGCCATCACGACCTGGATCGAGCGCAGCTACCACCGCAAACGCCGTCAACGTGCCCTCGGACGGCTGACACCAATCGAGTTTGAGACAATAAAAAACGCGGCCTCAGCCGCGTAAGAAATTATCAACCCCAGCTGTCAACTAAACCTTCAGCAGTCCCCAGGCAGCAGGGGAGCGGGGCTGTTTTTCAGATGGTCGACGGGGCGGGTCCCGGCAAGTTCCTTGGTCGGGGTGACCATCCAGAGGGTGAAGTAGTTGTGAGGGATGTCCAGCACCATCGCCCGCCGAAAAAGCTCAACGACTGTCGGATGGAGCTGCCCGCCGGGGAGGAACTGGAATCCCGGACAGAATGTCCCGTCGTCTATGAAGATGCGGACGAGCTGGCGCATGACGGGTTCCGGGTCCTCCATGAGTTCGGAGAGCCGGCGGTGCACCTGCACGAGGGTCGGGAGCGTGAACTCGGTCCGGATCCCGGCCCAGGTCTGGTCAGTGATCGGTTGGGGGTTCAATAGCACAGCACCTAGTCGCTGATGCTTTCCAGAAGCCACTGGGTGGAGAGTGGATTCCGGCGCAGCGTGAACGTCCGCAGCGCTGAGTTGGATCCCAGACGGACCTGCAACTGCCAAAACTCGATACTCACCAGGTCCCCGCTGCCGACGGCCGCACTACGACGGGTGTCCCACCAGGCGTCCCGGGCGAACCAGTGCACCGGGTCCGCGGCCACGGCCCAGATCCGGCCCTTATGCCGGACGGCCAGGGGAGTGCCGGCCGGGGTGAACCGGACGTCGACGTCAGCGTCCAGGGTTGTATCATTCGCTACTGCTGTCACGGTTTGTCCGCTCTCCCAAGTTTCTCGTCATCATTTCTTCCCGGCGGGTAACCGCCGAACTCCACACCCAGGTCCGGTAGGTCAACGGCCCGTCCTTCCAGGTCACTTCCACGGCTTTGGACGTCCAGGCGTACACCTCGCCGTCCACCAGCTCGGCGCAGTTCGGAAACCTGATCCACGCCTTCACCGGGATCCCGGGGAAGCCGTTTTTGGACGGGAAGTGCTCGAAATCAAGCTCTTCGACCGTCAGCCCAATCGGGGACGCCCGCCGCGCATACTGCGCCTGTAGCCTCCCCGCCTGATCCGGTCCCATACCACCACTTTAGAATATATGTTCGAATCGACACGCCAAGAAAAAGCGCAATCATGCCGAAGTGCATCTGATGCATGATTACGCAGATCTCATTATGGACGGCGGCTACGACAGCCGGCGACCCGGGCGCCGGCGCGGGCCGTCGAGGGGACGGGTTGAACGCCAGTGGGGACAGCCTGAGCTGTGCGGAGGGCTCCACCTGCCCCCAATGGGCACAACCCGTCCGCCCGCTACTTCGGCGTCTGGTCTTCCGTTGGGGGGAACTCCCGCAGCGTCGCCGCCATGGCCCGGACCGCTGCGGCGTTCTCGGTCCAAGGCCGGCCATTGCGCGTGCAGGCACTGAGATTCGTTACTTCTGTCGCCTCCGCCGCAGCGGTGAGCTCTGCCCATGCGGCTTCGAGTTCTACGAGCTGTTCGGCTGTCAGTGGCTCCGGGCTGCCCGCCGCGGGCGTCGCTGCAGCCGGTTCGGCTGTTGTCGGGCGTTTCCCGAAAAGGCTTCGTAACCCCATGTGCTGCCCCTTTCTGGAATGCACCGCCAGGAGATTTCACCCGGGGGGATGAGTGGGCTGCGACTGGCGGGACCGTTCAACCCTAGCAAGGCCCTGATTTCCGCTGCGCTCCAACCAGGTGTGGGGCGTCCGCTGGCGCGGCCGGCTGTTGGGGCCAGTGCCTCCGTCGCAGGGCTCCGGATGCCCTGGCCCTGTCTTACGTCTGCGACGTTTTTGTGTTGCTGTCCTGCGGATTCTAGGCGTCCGCTCCAGCCCGTCTAGCCCCTCCTTCGTCGGGGCCTGCGGTGCAGGAAATGTCCCTCCGGCGCTCCTACGTCGCTGATTTCCTCCAGGAATTTCCCGCCCCTTGCCTGCGGTAGACAGGCCTCCGTCGGCCGCCGAGCAAGCGAGCTTGCCAGCAACAAAAAAACAACGGGGGGAGAGGGGAGCTGGCCGGTCACCTAGGTCGCCCCACCCACCCAACTTCTCGGACAAGAAGGAACAACACCATGAACGCAATCGCAACTGCGACCGTGACCACTAAGGACACCGGGGAAGCCATCGACGGCGTAACCGTGCTGGGCGATTACCACATGAACGGCGGCTACGACTGGATGGAACTCATCGAAGCCGAAGGCTGGGCCGTCATCCCCAGCTGGGGCTGTGACGGCTGGGATCTGGGCCAGTGGCCCCATGTCATGGTCGCGGCCACGCGGACAGCTGACAGCATCGGCAACCTGTTCGGAGTCGCCACGTACTGCGAGGGAGACGTGAGCTGCACGTTCTACCGGACCAAGGCCCGGCAGTTCGAAGCGATCACCGAACAGGCCTTCTTCCAATGGAAGACCGGACAGGCCCACGGCCCGGACGACCTCCCCGAAGCCGCCGCGGAACTTCCCTCCCGCTACCGGATGCCCTACACGGTCAACGCCGCCTAAGAAGGGCCAGAACCGGTGCCCCGCCGACAGCGGCGGGGCACCGCACCCCCGCCGCACCACCTGAGAGGACAAACCCTGATGAGCACCTGCACCGCCCTGATCATCCCCGCCGACGGACGCGAACCCGCACGGGTCGAAACCATCGACGCATCACTGGAGAACCTGCAAACTCTCGTGGCCGGGAACATCGAAGCCGTGAGCAGCTACGACTGGCACTTCTACGTCAACGAGGAAGGCAAGATTCTGAACCTCGCCCCTAACCGCCGCGCCGCTCAACTGGTCCTGGAAGAAACCGGCGTCCTGACCGATGTCTACTGCGGGAACACCGTGTTCCTGGGCGAGACGGACGGCGGCGGCGAGGCCGACGTCCCCGAGGAACTGATCGACCTGGCACAGCAACTCTTCGGACTGCACCAGCCGGTGAGCTGACACCCAGGACGGTGGCCGGTCCTTCATGGCCGGTCACCGCTGGCGGTCCGCCGCCGTGGCCGGCTCCCGCTTCTGGTTACCGGCGGCGGACCGCCAACCGCAGGCCCAGGAGCGGGAGGCAGGGCGGCGCGGCAAGCCGCCCGCAGCACACCAGGTTCAGATTCCCGGGTGCTGCTCAATGGTTCGCAGGGCTCACCCCTATTTGGGGCGTCCGCGGGCGCGGCCGGCTGTTGGGTCCAGGGCCTCCGTCGCAGGGCTCCGGATGCCCTGGCCCTGTCTTACGTCTTCGACGTTTTTGTGTTGCTGTCCTCCGGATTCTAGGCGTCCGCTCCACCCCGTCCAGCCCCTCCTCCGTCGGGGCCTGCGGTGCAGGAAATGTCCCTCCGGCGCTCCTGCGTCGCTGATTTCCTCCGGGAATTTCCCGCCCCTTGCCTGCGGTAGACAGGCCTCCGTCGGCCGCCGAGCAAGCGAGCTTGCCAGCAACAAAAAAACAACGGGGGGAGAGGGGAGCTGGCCGGTCACCTAGGTCGCCCCACCCACCCAACTTCTCGGACAAGAAGGAACAACACCATGAACACCACACCCACCCTCGAAATGCTCGACCCGGCCACCCTGACCGTGGACATCAACGTCCGCAAAGACGCCGCCCTGACCCCCGATTTCATCGCCAGCATCAAAGAGCACGGCGTGATGGAACCCGTCATCGCCCACCGCAAGGACGACGACACCGTGCACGTCCTGATGGGACAGCGCCGCACCCGCGCCGCCGTCGAAGCCGGACGCACCAGCATCCCGGTGATGATCGTCGAATCCCCCGAGGAAGCCGAACGGATCGTGACGCAGGTCGTGGAGAACATCCAGCGGGCCGAACTGACCGAAGCCGACGAAGCCGACGCCTACCACCAGCTGTCCCTGATCGGCGTTTCAGCCGCCACGATCGCGAAAAAGACTGGGCGGACGAAGACGACCGTGGAGAGTGCCCTGAAGGCCAAATCCACCGACACCGGATCCGCCGCCCTGGGCAAGGGGTACACGATTGAAGCGGCCCTGATTCTGGCTGAGTTTGCCACTGATGGTGACGCGGTGGAGGAGCTGGAATCGGTCATCGCCGATGAGCCGGACATGCTCGCGCACGTCACCCAGCAGTTGCGGGACCGCCGCGACCGCGCGGCCGCACTCGCGGCGCTGACCGCCGAGCTGGAAGCCGCCGGGACCACCGTGGTGGAACGCGCCGGATACGACGGGGACAGTGAGAACGTCCGGGTGTCCTCGCTGAACCGGGCAGACGGGGAACCGGCCACCGAGGAGGACGCCAACGCCGTGCACATCGTGTCCTCCTACAACGGCCATCTCTCCACCGTCCCGGTCGTGGCCGGATGGAAAGAGCTGGGCTTCACGCTCCGGTACAGCGGGTACGGCGCATCAGCGGCGAACAAGGGTCCGATGACTGAGGAGCAGAAGGCCGAACGGAAAACCCTGATCGAAAACAACAAGCTGATGCAATCGGCAACTGTGGTCCGGCGCGACTTTGTGAAGGCGCTGCTGGCGAAGAAACAGCCGCCCAAAGGCTGGCAGCACTTCACCGTTCACGCCATCACCCACCATCCCGAAACGGCCAGCGGATACGAGGGATCCGTAGCCGCCGAGATGGCAGGAGCCAAGACGGGGGAGACCTCGGATAGGTGGGGATGGAACCCGCTGAGGGACCATGTGGCCACGTCCCCGGCCCGGCCCGAAGTATCCCTCATTGCACTGGTTTGCGCAGGGTATGAAAAGACCATCGCCAAGGACTCGTGGCGGTCCCCGAGCATCCGTCACATCGACTACCTGAACCGGCTAATTGCCTGGGGGTATACGGCCAGCCCGGTCGAGCAGATCATCCTCGACAGCGCCGCCCCCGCACAGGAACACCCAGCCGCATAAGAGCTGCCTTGCCGGGCGGACCCCCACCGCCCGGCAAGGCCCCCGGCCACTCACCACATGAAGGCCGGGAACCTTCCAGAGGTCGGGCGGTCCGCCGCAAAGTGCGAACCACAGTAGCCACTCACCGGCGGCGGACCGCCGTATTACGCGACGTCCCGCAAACACGTCCAGGTGCCGCGGCCCCGGTCATACGATGACGTATCAGCCGTTCAACGCCGTCACAAATTCCAGCTATGCTGGATCACAGATTTCCTTTGTCCGAGGAGCAGAAAAGGACCGGCCATCAGGCCGGTCCTTTTCTGTTTAACCGCACCCGCCCGGACGGAGACTGTGCACGGCCACCGCTCGCCCAGGGTGCCATACCCATGGAATGGTGACGTGGTGGTTGTGTGCAGCCGGTCAGCTGGGTCCCGTCGTCCAGATGTGTGCGGGAAAAGCCCGAAGGAGATAGCTTTTGCCGTGTCCATGTGGGCGAGGGGTTACTACTCGGAGACGCCAGCGACGGGACTTGACTCCTGCGGGCTCTTCCGGCCCCGGGGACGCCCGCCGGCCTTCCTGGTCGGAGCGTCCAGGCCGAAGCCCCGCAAGTCGGATTCAGTCCACTCTGCGCGCAAGGCAGCCTGGTAGTCCTTGGCGTACTTCTGCTCCGCTGCAGCGAGCAGCTGGGCGGCCTCCTGGACCTCGACGCCGCTGGCAGCGGCCTGCTTCACGGCGTTGACCTTGGTGTCCCTGGCGGCGTCGATCTTGGCAGCGGCTTTTGCCGCGATGTCGTTGATATCCATACCCAAACCCTACCGGCCACGACTGACACCCAGAAGCCGGTTTTCCGGGACCACGTGCGAGAGGCGAAAAAACCTCCAAAAAAGACCGTGCGGAGCAAGCTAGACGGTTATGTGCCATAAGCCGCGTGTTGATCCACGGCCTGCGGCCCTGGATGGGGCACACTCGTCAGTGTGGCCCGGAGATTCCGGGGCGCTGCGCTGGGCATTGGGGGGAGGGGATCGGGATGACTGAAGAGCGGAAGTCAGCGCGCAGGTTCTCACGCCGCCGCCGCGCGAACATTGACGGTGACACCCAGTACGTGCGGGTGTCGATGTCGGAGTTCGAACGCGCGCAGCTCAAGGTCCTGGAGGAACGGACCGGCCGCAGCCCGTCGGAGATTCTGGTCAGTGCTGCCCTGTACGCGGAAAACTCCGAGTCGCTGGCTGAACGGCGGGCGATGGCCGTGGAATTCATTGCAGCCCGCCGCTACCTTGCTGCCCTGTCGAACAACGTCAACCAGCTCGCCCGGCACGCGAACGCCACGGACGAATTCCCGGAAGCAGCACGTACCGTTTTGACCCGGGTGCGTGCGGTCGCTGACCGGATCAATACGATGCTGGATTCGATGATGCGCTGATGATTCCCAACATCACCAAGGGCACCCGCATGCACGGGCTCATCGCGTACCTTGCCGGGCCCGGCCGGGCGAACGAACATACCGACCCGCACCTTGTCGCTGGCTCACTGTCGATCATGGCCTGGCATAACGACGACGAACTGAACGCCGACGCCGCCCAGGGCATTGCCAAGGAATTGGACCGGGCCAGAAGCGTCCTGGGTGTCGAGATTCCCGGCGGGCATGTCTGGCACTGCTCCCTGTCGCTGCGCGCCGAGGAAGGCGACCTTACCGACCAGAAGTGGGCGGACATTGCGCAGGACTTCATGGACGAGATGGGGTTTACCGAAACCAGCGGACGGGCACCGGCCCAGTGGGTGGCGATCCGTCATGGCCACAGCAAAGCCGGAAACGACCACATCCACATCGCTGCGTCCATGGTCCGCGAGGACGGCACGAAGTGGAGCAGCTGGCGGGACTTCCCCCGGGCACAACAAGCCGCCCGGGAGCTTGAGAAAAAGTACGGCCTGGAAGAACTTTCGCCCACGCATTCCACCCGCGGCCTCCGGCCAGGAGAACGCGAAGCCTCCGAGCGGCGGGGAGCCCCGGAACCGGAACGCCGGTCCCTGGAACGCAAGGTCCGTGCCTGCGCGACGTCGGCCCAGGATGAGGCCGAATTCATTCGACGCCTGCGCCGTACCGGCGCCCTGGTCAGGCCGCGGTACGCGTCCGGACGTGACGACGTCGTGGTCGGCTACAGCGTGGCAGAACGTCCCCCCAAAGGTGGCCGACCCGTTTGGTTCGGAGGCGGTCACCTCGCCAAAGACCTCGCCCTGCCCAAGCTCCGTGCCGAGTGGCCCGACAGCCCACAAGGTGCCGCCGAGGCGGTCGCAGAATGGCAGGCAGCTGCACGCGGACGCCGCCCGGTCACGATCGGCCGCGAAGCCCACGAACCTGACCCGCAAATGTGGGAGCACTACAGCGACGAAGTTGCCCGGCTCCGCGAAACGCTCCGCACCGTGCCGCTGGACGATCACGCGACCTGGGCGCACGTTGCACGCGAGACATCCGGCGCCTTCGCAGCCTGGTCCACGGCAACAGAGGCAACGCCAGGACCACTCGCAGCAGCAGCCGACGAGCTGTCCAAGACAGCACAACTGCGGCGCTACCCGGTCCGCCCCATCCGCAGCGCAGGACCATCCGCCCGCGGCGCCTCGCTCATGCTCATGGCGGCTTCGATGGGCGGCACCGGAACCGCCGCGCAGGCAATCATGCTGCGCCAGCTGCTCAACGTCGCCAAGGCCGTCCACGACATGCACAAGGCATCCAATGACCTGCGCAAAGCACGCCAGATCAGCCACATGGTCAAGTACCACCTAAGCCAGGTCGCAGCCGCACTACCCAGCCTCCCAGCGACCGCGCCCACACCGGACAGCGAAGCTGCCGCCGCGGTACGCGCTAGTACAGCCGGCCAGATTGGCGGCCGGTCCGCGGGCTCCGTGCTGCCGCCCAAATACGTGCAGGCACGCACCCACGCGAGCACCCGAAGCGGGAGTACCCGCCCAGACATTGAGAGATAACACCAAGGAGGGGAACCATGAGCGAATCTGACGGCATTGATGAGGCTCTTGAGGGAATGTCGCGCGTTGCGCTGACCGTCGCCGGCCGGCTCGGTGAGCAACTGGCCAGGGCACGCGAGCAAGAGCTGCGCCGCGCCCAAGCGGCCGAAGAACAACAGGCCCGCGAACTGCAGGCCCGGTTCGATGCGGAGCGGTCGGCTGCTCGTGCACAGCTCGCCCCGGTCATGGACAACCGGTGGTGGGACACAGCCACCGGCCGCGACGTGGAAAGGGCACATGAGACGGCCACCGCGTGGAAGGACCACGACCCGGCGGCGCGCGACGCGGCCGAGGTGATCCGCGACCAGGTGCAGCGCCGCTACAGCTTGGACGTGGACAACCTCGGTGCCAATGAAGTGACGGTGGCGGAGGCCCTGGCTAAAGCCGAGCGGGACCGCGAGCAGGCGGAACAGGAACGCCGTGCCGGCCGTGTTGAAAGCGCACAGGCTGTGCAGTTGCTAGCCGAGGCCGACAGGGAAGACAGGAAACGCGCGGAGGCCGTTGATCGGCCCTCAAGGGAGGACTTGGACGAAGCGCTGGCCTGGCTCCGGGAGACCAAACCCATCGAGGCACACAACTGGGAACAGCGGCATAATTCTGCGGACAGCGTGGCCGAGGAGAAGGACATGGAGAGGCGGCTGATCACAGACTGGACAGCTGCTCGCGCCAATCACCGCCCCGAGCAGTTGCGTGACCAAGCAGGAGCCAAATACGACTCAGCCGAGCGCCGACACGAACTGGCGGCCAGCCTCGAAGGGGTTGCTGACCGCGAGGCTGTACAAGCACGCCTCAATGCCGACCAGGATCAGGGCACTCCGCCCAGCGCCTCAGTCGTCAAAGCCCCACATTCCACAGCAAAAGCCAGCAAGAAGCGCGGACTGATCGGCCAAATGAAGCTCATACAAAAGGGCCTTGGTCGTTAGGTTGGAAGAATGGCAGAGGGGCAGGGCGCCGATTTGGTGCCCGTCCCTCCCGCCCAAGCGCTCTATGACCAAGATCCCTCGTCAGGATTCCACCGGTGGTGGTCTTCCGCAGATGAATCGAACACCGGATCGATGAATACAAGGACTCTTTCGACCTGGTCATCCAGGTGTGCCTCGCATAGGTCTTCCACTTTCTGTTTGCCCCGCCAAGCTGCCCACTTGGCCTGGCCAACCTCCCCGTATCCGGCTAGTAGAGCGCGGAGCGGCCCCAGCTCGACGCCTCGATGTTGCGCAACCTGAGTCGCTGCCTCCCGGACCTCTATGGCAGCAAACTCGTATCGGTCGGACAAGGCGGCGACATCAAGCAGGTCACGCCACCTAGTGCTGGTTGTGCCACGCTGCAGCATGGTGATTGTCTTCTCTGCGATGACGGTTACGAGCGGATGGCCCTGCATCTTCACCGATCCACCGAGTAGCGAAGGGAGTTCGATAGGCTCGGGAGCGGGCCAAATGGGATCACCTGTGCTGATGTCGAGTTTGATCGTAAGTTTCGCCCGATGCAGTCGCGCTGGCAGGGCGACACGTAAGCCGGTGTACTCGTCCTCGTCGCGAATTTGCTCGACGCTTAAGCCGTCGGGCTGAAACGTGAGGCCGTCTTCGGCGACCAGGTCAGAGACTGCTGTGACCACCTCGGTGACATGGACGGCGTCGAGTTCAAAATCGAGCGCCTGCATGTCGATGTCCCGAGTAGGCCGGCGAAGTGAATGAGCGGAGAGAAGCACACCACCTTTGAGGCAAAAGTCCCCTGCGTACGGAGTGCTTCCGAGGCGAGCCAAAAATCGCTCAAGCGCATACAAGACGAGGATTTCATCAAAGGGGCGCTTACGGCTGCGTGCAACAGCCTGCAGCTGAGCGTAGATTTTGGACGCTGTCATAAGAGGACCTCTAGAGCGCGGCGGAGCGGTCCCTTGGACCGAGGGACTACCGATGCAATTTGCATAAGTCGTGCTGGCTGAGCTCCCGGCAGCTTCAGCCAGTTACGAAGGGCTTCGATACCAGTTTCATACCCGGCACTGGCCCGCAAACGAAATGCGTCAACAATAGAGCGCTCGGGGGAGTAGATGCCGATCCTCGTCCCATCCGCGCCTTCGATTGGCATCAGCGACCGGCCGAGATCGAATGTGGTCTTATCGAACATATGCCAGGTAACCGGCGCCGAAATCTGCGGGGGAGTTCGTCCACGCGGAAGTGCCAGATCAATGGATGACGGGATCTCGTCTATCAACCCATGATGTGCCAGGGCGCTGTTCAGACAGATGGTGGCCGAGGCAGCTTTGTGTGCGGCCTCTAGCAAATCGAGATCTGTGTCCATGCCGTCTGGCGTTATATAGAGTCCCGGGCCGATCTGCTCTATGAGTCCAGAGTCTCGTAGCCGGTACAGACTTGCCTTTGGTACGCCGAAATGCGAAGCGTCTCTGACACTGAAAGCCGCGCCATGAGGAAGGCGGTCCAAAAGTGCGCTTCTTCGTTTCATGGATACATTCTACGACAGATAATCATAGCTGTCGTAGAAAAGTCTCGGGGATGGGCATTGGGGATCGAGGGAGAGAGGTTCGTCGTCGTCGGCGTCTGCGGCGACGGCGGCGCCGCGGTGATGATGATCATGACGAGCATCAGGGCGACGATGAAGACAACGCGGCGTTAGAACTCTCCAGCCACCGGCTACGGCTCAGTTGAACACCACGCAAGATTCGCGGAGTCCCTGGAGCAAACCGGCGCTACGACGCCTAGATCCGCAACGACTCACTGCCGCAAGCAGCGAAGGCACCCACCCAAGCGGGGCAGTCACCGGGGGCAAGGGTGCCACTAAGGCCAAGAAGTCCCGTACAGGGGCTGCAGTAAGCGCGGAGTGAGGCAAGGGCGGGTTATCCCGGTAGTCAGGAAGAAGCCCCATAGTCTGCTGTCCTCAGCCAACGTCAAGTTTCGGATGGCACGATGCTGGCGAAGCCCGGGTCAACCGCTATTCGACCGCGGCCTCGTAAGGTACGGCCGCCAGCAGTTTCGCTTCATGCAGGTTTGTGGTGGCTAGCACCGTCAGACATTCTTGCGGAGATTCAACGGCAGGAACTTGTCGATTTCCTCGTCTGAAAAAGTGAGATCTTCCTGCTCCTTCAATGCCCGTTGAGCCAAGCGATACGCCTTAGAACTGGTGTCCGGAGCTGTCCGATACACCTCCTGTGCCCGAGCACTTAGTCCTTCTCTCCGTTCTCTAATCTCCTTGGCAGTCAGAGCGTGCCCCTTTACATCCGCCAACAGGTGAATATAGCTGTCTCGGATCCTGACGAGGGATTTGGCCGCTTCTCGATGCTCAACGGCTTCTTGTGTCGGATTGAAACTGAGTTGATACAGCGTGTAGCTGGCAGTCAGGGTGGCAAAACCAAGGGCCACGTACAGAAATGCCCGATTCTCACTTTGGAGGCTGGTCAGCACTCCGCCGAAGGTTAGCGCGTTAAGGACGATATTGATCCACTGGGAGACAACCGCTTTGCGGCTACATTGTTCCCGCGCCTTCTCGTGAGTCTTGTGCGTGTAGGCAACACGTCCAAACTCCTCCCGAATCAAGTCCAAATTCGGATCTAGTCTCCTGCCGGAGAACCTTCCACCTACCAAAGCCCACCCAATCCTAAATAGTGACGTTACGCCCCGGCCCAGGATGCATCTCCGAATGGGAGTGCGTCCTGGGTCCGGAGGAGCTTATTGACTCAATTGAAGCCGCTTGACCGCTGGGGCTTTGGCTTGATGTCAGGCACAGGATGCAGCAGAGCTGTCTGGGCCTCCTGGGACTCGGCGCCCGGGCCGTCCCCAAGCCACAACCCCGTGCCTTTCCACATTTCGTAATGCAACAACCACTCCGACGCCCAGGGCAGCGTGGTGTCCACCAAATGCATCTTTGCGGACCACTGCTTGGCCGTGTTGAGGCAAAGCGATCCGTCGTCCCATATGTGGGGCAGGAGGCCTCTTGCGTTTGGTTCCAACGGTGGGTGCACTACGTTCACAACAGGGTTCTGCCCGACCCTTAGCGATATCTCGATGGTGTATTCGCGTGACAACGCTGAAGGTTTCAGTCGGCCCCGCCAGACCAACCTGTTCGGGCCAATCCGCACCGAGCTGTCGGGGTAAACGCTTTTCAGTGCCAGCGCTTGTTGACCGAGGTTCAGCCGGCCGGAACTCACATCCGGCCTCCATGAAAGGTGTGGTCTCGGACAGGTCGTGTGGTGGTGACTGCACCGGCAATAGCCAGTGTGCCGGTGCCGTGCTGAGCACGCAGGTTTCCGGCCTGCCGGGCTTCAACGAATGGATTGCTGAGCGCGCGGGCTCCGGCCACAGCTGCACTCTCGCCGAGTACCATCTGTACACTCTTAAGGACGTTGTCGTTGCCACTGTGAGCAGCGATTCCGTTGATGTCGCGGGACACGGCCTCTGCCCACTCGAACAATGCCGCGGCCCGCCAGCGCTCGTTTGCCCAGCAGTCCGCGAAGTTCTCTTCAGGCATCACGGGATTCGATATCACGTACTGTCCGTTGATGACCTGAATGTGCTCGACAAAACTGCCAGCGATATCCCGCAAGACGTCGAAAAGGGTCTCACCCCGCTGATAGGCACGTGCGGCCAGAGTGGTGATCACGATTGAAGACGGCCGCTTATCCAGACGGCCAGTGAAGTAGATATCCCGGTGGCGCTTGAGTGCTTGGACAGCGAGCTGCAGGGTTGTCTTGTGCGTCCAGTCAGGAACCGCATCCACGTCAACGCCACGTTTCGCCAGAAGCGCTTCCTTCAGCATCACTTCTTCCCGGGCCACTTGCTTGAACCACGCAGCGTACCCACGGGGGTCAGAACGTTGCCAAGACCTTACGTCATGATCGGTTATCAGGATGCCGTCATCCGAGCCGCGCTCCGGGGAAGTATCGGGAACTGCCGGAAGGATGTCCATGTGCATGCCAGAGTATTCGAGTGTCCAGCACCGCTCGCTTTCAACCAGCAAAGGTTTGCCCTGAGACGCCGCTACGAACTTCCGGAGGCCCGCGCCGGTGTCTTTCTTGAGATCGGCCTGGGTGGTCGAGGAGGCCTGAATGCCGCGCAGCACCACAAGATCGATGTCGACGTCGTCCTTGCGGTGAAACCTCCGGGTCATGGTGCCGAGGGCAAATGAGCCTTGGACGTACACTTCGTTATTGGCCGTGGACTCGGCCCAGTGCTCGTTGAGGATCGCGCCGACCTCTTGATAGCGGGAGGTGACCAAGGCCTTCTCATTCGCTGTGATGTCCAGCGAGGAGATGCCGGCACCCAAAATCTTTTCGAGGTCTCGGAACCCTGCTCGTTCAAGTGCAATTGTCATACCACTCCTAAGAGATAGGTGTGGCCGCCGAAGTGTCTCGACTTGCCGAGCATTTCTTGAGCAAGTCTTGAGGATGTAAGCTCTTCCCATCCCGGTCGCAAGGGAATGAAAACAGCCTCAGTCGGTAGCCCCTAACCTCAAGGTGGGATTACCCTGAGGCTTTTTCGTGTCTCTAGGACACAAACAAGACACTACATGTAGTGCATGCGCCGCTTTGGAACCCCAAGATGATGTATTACAAGTATGTCATTTAGTCCACCGGCCGTCCACAGGGCGGGGGCCTTAGGATGTCCGTGATTCCGCCGAAGTGAGACAGGAAATCCACACCCTGTGGACTACTAGGCCACATTTATTCTCCGGCGTGTCGTCAGCTACCGGCGTGTCGCCCCGCCCTCGGAGTTTCGTCCCTGCTCCGCAGTCGACCCTCCGCCACTTGAAGCGTCCCAGCGCTTTTGGGCCCCTTGTCGGCTGATCCCGAACGCTCGTCCGATCTTGTCCCAGGAGACGCCCGCTGCCCTGGCGGCGGCCACGGCGTCGTCGAGCTGGGCTTCGAGATCCTTCAGCCTCCGGCTGAGGGTGCCGATGGTGTGCAGCGACAGCTCCGGGGCAATATGCCGGTGCCACACGTCCAGGAACAGCGGCTCCAGGACCTCACGGTCGCTTATATCAGCGGCGTCGGCGCTGGCCGGCGGTCCCGCGTAGATGCGCCCCGCGGCGACATTCTCGTCGGCCGGATCCCAGACTCGTGTCCACAACGGGTCCAGGATGACGTGTTCCCGGAAAGGAACACAGCTGCAGGCAACCCGCCATCCGACCACCTGCGACGGCGGCCGCCACGCCTCGCGGGTTGGATCCTCCTCATGCCCGACCGGCCGGCCGTCGGGCGTCATCAGGTTGATCTCCATCCACCTGCCACCCGACCCGTACATGCCATCCGCGAAGACACAGACAACGTAGCCTTCATGCTCGCTGCCCTCGATAAACCAGCCCATCGCGCTTCCCTTCACCGGCCGCCAATTGCTACAGTGACAGTATGAACGCCAGCAACTCTTGTTGACAAGCGCCGTAGCTATAGCAACTTTGGTTGACATAATCGCAATTATCGGCTCTTTTGTAGCATGCACAGAAAGGGCTTGTTTGTCTCGCAATCGGCGGGCCTGTAAAAAGCGCGCACACGAGGAAGCCGTAAACGCCCCGGGCGGCAATGTCAGTCGGGTTTGATACGTTGCATCCATCAGCAACGTCTGGGGGTGATTAAATGGCTGAGCGAAATTCGTACCACGTGGTTCCTGGCGAAGATGGATGGAAGGCCGAGCGCGAAGGCTCGTCTCGCGCTTCTTCTGTTCACGACACGCAGTCCGCAGCAATCGACGCTGCTCGTGGTTATCTGTCCCGCTCTGGGGGCGGCGAATTGAACATCCACGGCAAGGACAACAAGGTCAGGGCAAAGGACACAATTGCACCTGGCAATGATCCACGGAATACACCTGGATAAGCCTGATCGCGCAATGACCCCGCTGGCTTCGGTTTATTCAACAGGAGCCGGCGGGGCCTTCTTGTATGCGGACCGACGGGGGGCCGGAGGGACACATAATGCCTGTGGGCTGGCCTAACACCGCGGCTGACGGAATATCCATTATCGGCCCTCGAGTAGGACTCCTAATGGACGAGAGAATCACCGCATCCAACGCCGAAAAATAGTCGCAGGACCAGCCCATTCAATCGGTAACCGTCCTCAAGGGCCCTTGATGGTGATGTTCGTCAGGCACCTGCGTAATAAGCCACGGCGCAGGCTTCGACTGCGGCGTTTGGTTCCTCACGGGTCAATGGGCTCGCGCTCGGGCTCTGCGCCGTGGTGGCCGCGGCTGGAGCTGCGGTGTGCCCAGGCTGCTCCAGGATGGCCGGGGAGTTCTGTGCCGCGGGGAAGCTCCCGGCCCCCTGTGCGACCGCGGTTGACGGCTCGTTGGGAGATTCCGCAGGAAAAGTTGGCTAAAGGTATTGCCTAAGTAACTTAGCTATTTCACAGTGCACGTCGCCAAGATGCGAGCCACAGTAAGAAGTCTTTCATTGGTCACTTGGTCCAAAGGCCGGTATTGCCGCGGCGCCACCCCACGGAAGCTGACTTCTTCCACCAGATCACAGCCTTTAGGGAACTTGCATCATCCTTTTGGTCGGAAAAAGACCATCTCATCGGAAACCCAACCGGCCGATGTGTGTCACGTCACCTGACGAAAGAATTAATGTGCCTAGACAAAACGGGCCCCTGCTTATCGTCAAGATTGCTGTCCACGTTTTTGGTAGCTCGCTTCAAGGAGGAAGCCGTCATGTCAATCACGTTCCAACTGCCCATGGCTTTCCGTTCAAAACGGAGGGCCATCCCCGCTTCACCAGTCGATCAGTCTTTTCGGACTGCAGAGACGCGCCGGGCCCTTGTGGCACCCGGACAGATCAGCTCCTTTGCCTGGGAGGGCGCCTACATCGAGCCAAGTGATCAATCTGCGGAGTCAATGGCCCGTGGCACGCAGCCCAACCCCGAACTTGAACGATTTATTGCCAGCGTTATGTACGGCGAATAGAACGACTATCCACATCACACAATGGAGTTGAGAAATATGACAGTCACTCTCGACCAGAAGACGGCCCTTGAACCAGCGTTTGATCCACGGGTTTTCCGTGACACGCTCGGGCACTATGCTTCCGGCATCACCATCATCAGCGGCATCGACGAGGACGGCCCGATCGGCTTCACGTGCCAGTCCTTCTACTCCGTCTCGACCGACCCCCCCCTTGTATCCTTCAGCGTCATGACCAGCTCTACGACCTACCCGCGGCTACGCGAGTCCGGCAAGTTTGTCGTCAACGTCCTCGCCCACGACCAGGACAACGTCTCAAACCAGTTTGCCCGCAAAGGCACCGACAAATGGGCCGGGATCGACTGGTCACCAACTAACGCAGGCAACCCCATCATCGCTGGCACCCTGATGTGGCTCGACTGCGACATCTGGGCAGAACACGAGGCCGGCGACCACTACATCGTCATCGGACGCGTCAACGAAATGAGCCCACCCACCTGGCACAAAGAAGAACCACTGCTCTACTTCAAGGGTCAGTATCGCCACCTCCGCGGTATCGACGACAAGGTGTAGACCTCACCCGCCTGATCCCTAAGGCGTGGCATCTATGGATTGGAATCTG
Organism: Pseudarthrobacter sp. ATCC 49987; assembly: GCF_009928425.1. Classification (NCBI taxonomy): domain Bacteria; kingdom Bacillati; phylum Actinomycetota; class Actinomycetes; order Micrococcales; family Micrococcaceae; genus Pseudarthrobacter; species Pseudarthrobacter sp. ATCC 49987. The sequence goes on from NZ_JAABNS010000003.1 coordinate 129,166, forward strand.
AAGAGGTGTGTATATGTCGCTTTGGCGTGTGAAACGAAAAACGAAACCGGCAAGAGCTGTCGCCGACATTCTCCGGGAGCGCAACGAGAGAAGGACTGCGGCCCTCATTGCCTGCATCACGGAGATAAGTGGTACAGGAGGCCCCGAAACTGTCACACATTCTCTTGTGGCTGAGCGGGCTGGCCTTCCGTTGCAATGGGTCGAATGGCAATACCCATCCCGGGATAAGCTTCTTGCCGTCGCAGGTAGGTAGCTACTGCCCACCATGTTTTGTCGGCCTGGTCCTGGAAGGACCAGGCCGACTTCCATGCCCACACGAATGAACTGGAGGTCCAGCGTTGAGTACAACGGAGGCGCCTATGCCTAATTCGCTGATCCATAAATTCGACACAGCACCTGCCGGCATGATCGAGCACCGTGAAAGACTATCGCCGTGAGCCCCGATGAGACCCTTCGCCTGCTGCAACAGAACGCTTTCGACGCGGCCCCGCTGGCCACTGCCATCTTTCGTAAAGAATCCCCTACAGAGCTGGTGTTCCTGGGAGGCAACCGCAAGCTCGATGCATTGCTGCACGACTCAAGCAAGCCTGCGGATGATCCGGATGATGTCCCAACACCGGCCCTGATAAAACTCATTGCGACATCGCTTTCTGACCCGGCGGACGATCAAACCATGACGGTTCATCTGGGCGAGCAGCTGGCTGCTTTCCGCCCCCAGGTCAAGATGTTCAACGTACCCGGCGATCCCGGGGAGTATCTGGTGGTTCAGTTGGCGGCTTTGGCGGAACCGGACTCCACCGAACACGGCCTACATTCCACAATCCGGCAGCTGAAGGATCTGTTAGATAATTCAGCGGCCCTCATGTATGTCAAAGACCTAGACGGACGTTACCTGATTGCCAATCACTACTACGCTCGACACCTTGGGATCGCAGCAGAATCAATTATCGGCCTGACTGATTATGACTTGTTTCCTAAGGCCGTGGCTGACAACTACTCCAACAACGATCACATGGTCATCAGGACCGCCAGCTCAATCGAAGTCGAGGAACTCTTGGCGACAGACCGGGACCAGTCCGAATTGGATGAAGACAGCCGTTGGCTGTCCATAAAATTCCCGCTTCTGGATGACGCCGGCAAGCCATACGCTCTGGGCGCGATCTCTACGGACATCACTGATCGGAAGCGGGCAGAAAGGGCTGCGCGGGAAGCGATGCATGACGCGGAGCGTGCTAACCGCTCGAAAAGCGAATTCCTGTCAAGGATGAGCCACGAGTTGCGTACGCCGCTGAATGCCATATTAGGGTTCGCGCAACTGCTTCAGGACTCACCCCTCAGCCCCAGCGCAGCGGAGAGTACGGGCCATATCCTCGATGCCGGCAAGCACCTCCTGGCACTCGTTAATGATGTTCTGGACATCACCTGGATCGAGGCCGGCGCCCCTGGCATTGCCTCCGCTCCTGTACCGGCAATCGAGTCGATCCACCAGGCCCTCAAATTGGTGCGCCCGCTGGCCGCTGCACAGGACATCGAGATCGCTAGCGACTTGCATGGCGCCTTGCACCGTTACGTCCTAGCTGACACTCAGCGGCTAAGACAAGTCTTCATCAATTTGCTGAGCAACGCTGTGAAGTTCAACAACCCCCAGGGTGCTGTAAGGGTCTGGTGCGAGGCAGTGGACGGGACGCTGCGCTTCTTGGTCATGGACACGGGCCCTGGAATGTCCGAGGACGACGTGGAGCGGCTGTTCAAACCATTTGTGCGCCTTGATCAAGCGGCTGCCATTGAGGGGTCCGGCCTAGGCCTAGCCCTTTCCCGACGCCTTGTGGAGGAAATGGGCGGCTCTTTAGGCATTGAACACACCGCCCCGTGGGAGGGGTCAACCTTTTACGTGGACATGCCACTCGCGCCTGCACCGGAGGAGGACCTCGACACGTCGGCCCCCGAAAAAGATGCTCTCGACACCAACGAGGCTGCTCATGCTACGATCCTGCAGATTGAAGACACTTACGCGAATATCCGCTTGGTGGAGAACATCATTTCCGGGATGGGCGGGCTGAACCTTATTTCGGCTACAAGTGGTGAGTCCGGGGTAGCTTTGGCCCAAGATCAGGCGCCTCAGCTTATCCTGTTGGACGTGAATCTCTCCGACATGTCAGGGGTTCAAGTCGTAAAACTCTTGCAGCAGGACCAGCGCACGAAGGACATCCCGGTGATTATTCTTTCCGCAGATGCAACTCCGGCGCGCATAGCCGAACTCCGGAGTATGAAGATCCTTGACTACCTAACGAAACCGTTCGACATCGAGCATTTTGCGCGGACAGTTCGCCAGGCGCTAGCCCTGGCATGAAGATCCTCACCATCTTCATCGCCGATGACCACCCGGTCTACAGGGAGGGCCTCGCCCAGAACTGGAAGAACGTGCCTCAAATCAAGGTTGTCGGCTCCGCCGGTGACGGTAAGAGCGCACTGGCAGCGATCCGGGAACTGAAGCCAGATGTGGCAGTCATGGATTTACAACTGCCCGAGCTCAACGGCATGGAAGTCCTGGAGACGCTGTTCGCCGAGGCGGCACCGACGAACATTCTTGTCTTGACCGCATACATGGACAGCAAGACGGTCTTCAGGGCCTTCACGCACGGAGCCCGCGGGTTCCTGGAGAAAGCGGCGTCCTTTGATGAGATCACGGATGCAGTCCTGCGCATCGGTGCGGGTGGAACCATCATCGCCCCGTTCGCGCAGGACGTGCTCGCCCGCGAACTACGAACCCGCCGGGACACGCCTGACAGGCCGACGCTCACCGCCCGCGAGGTCGAAATTCTTCGTCTTGCAGCAGATGGCCATTCGGGTCAGAAGATTGCCAACGAGCTGCACATCTCCTTGACGACCGTCAAGACGCATCTGCAGCACATCTACGAAAAACTCGAAGTCTCGGACCGGGCCTCCGCGGTCGCGCAAGCCATCCGACGCGGAATCCTCCACTAATCTGCCACAGTGATACCGTGCCCGTAATTGAACGGTCAAGCACCCCAATGTCGGCGAATGGGTGGCCCTCATTGCTTGAGGGGCGTCCTCACCCTTAGACGATCTCAGTAGTGCCGTCTGGGATAACGACACACCCTGAGACTCGTGCAGACGACTGATATCATCCTCCATCCCGGTCGACGGCGAGCCGGTGGTCGGCGAGCTCGGCCAGGTGCCCGGCTGCTTCGGGCTCATCGCGGGCGAACTTCTCGCCGATGAGATCATGACCGGCACGAAGCACCCTATGCTAGCCACTGTCCGGCCCGGGCGATTTCCTAGCACCCGAGCCCGGCAGGGCCCGCCTACTCGACCGGGTGAACGGGCCCATTTCTCGCAGCTTGGTACGTGTTTCCCCAGGGGGCCAGCCCGGGCAGAGCCCGACCTCGCGAAGGACGTCTGCCGTCTCATTTCAGTGCAGAACACGCTGTTGCTTCTCGTAGGCATTGACGTGTCGCAATCCCCCCGGTAGCTTCTAAACGGTATATTTTCAGATAGAACTATGGGCTCCAGGGGGTCCTCGGAGGTGGACCATGAGCGCAGTGGGACTGTTCTACGTAGGTGCGGTTCTCTTCATCAACGGCCTGATGTTGCTCGGACGCGTATCAGCCAGGAGCGCCGGAATCTTCAACATACTCGTCGGTGGGCTGCAGTGCGTGATGCCACTGATGATTCTGGCCCAGTCCGGAGGGGATGCGGCGACACTGCACGCGACATTCCCGACCCTGAGCTTCGGCTTCACCTATCTGTATGTCGGTATCGCTAATCTGGCGGGGATCTCAGGTGAAGGCATCGGGTGGTTCTCTCTCTTCGTCGCGGCCTCGACCATCTACGCCGCGATTGACTCGTTCTTCGCCGAAGATCTCACCTTCGGAGTAATCTGGTTGGCTTGGGGGATCCTCTGGTTGTTGTTCTTCGCCCTACTCGCGCTGGAAAAATCAACCCTGACCCCTTTTGCCGGGTGGCTGGTGACGCTATGGGCTCTTCCGACGACGTCGATCCCGGCCGTGCTGCTGTTGCGCGATGCCTGGGTGCCCGGGGCCGCGGGGGCGGCTGGGTTGCTGGTATTGCTGGGGGTTCTGGCGATTACGGCGACGGTCCTGGCCAGGCGAACCCTTGCGGCAGCTGAAACGTCGAACGCACCGGAGAATGAGCTAGCGGGCCAGTCCGTTTAGCATCTGGAGAATCTGATCGGCAGTCTTCGGGCTGCCGGCCAGCTCCTGCTCGAGGGTTTCCATCTGTGGAGCGAGCATGGCGTGGACCTCGTATCCCCTTCTCAAGGGGTTCACCAGGACGCGCCGACGGTCACCCGAGTCGACTTCGCGGACTAATAGTGCAGAGTTCACCAGTTTGTCCACCGCCCGGGTGAGGCTGGGGCCGGTCAGCCCCACGGCCTCAACGATCTCGGACATGGCCACAGGCGTAGAGGACCGGGCGACGAAGTCCAGGGCCGACCACTGATTCACGGTGAGCCCTTCAGTTAAGACCAGGGCATGGGCACGCCCGTGTACGCGCCGCATGGCTGCCGCGAGGGCCGCGACCAACCCGACATTCGCTGTTGTCGTCGACATGACGACCACTCCCCTCCACGACCCATAACTTCCGCACAACCCTTCCATATGGAAGTAACATATGCCAAGGTAAGTGGCGCAGATCTCATGAGTGAAGGGCGCCGGTGCCCGCCATCACCCGGAGGCTGTCCTATGTCTACACATGTCTGCAAGGTGGTGAGCGCCACCCCGGGGTTTACCGCAGCGGTGAGGTGGCGAACTTTCAGGTCGTTCCGGCGCTGGCCTGGATGGCACGACATCTCAACAAACGGCGCTGGTTCGTCTCGCCGACCACGTCTGGCCGCGCCAGACCGCGGTGGTGCTGAGCGAAGCGTGCGCTGAGCTGGGGATCGAGACTGTCGAAGAGGCCTTCGTGCGAATAAGCGGTGCGCGGGTGGGGCCTGCTCGCTGAGAAGGTAGCCAGGATCACATGCAACGGCGGTGATCAGCCGACAGAGTTGATCAGTGTGCCGATGCCAGCAATGGAGATAGCTGCCTCGTCTCCTTGCTGGACTTCCACGAAGGTACCGGGGGCGCCCGTCATGACAACGTCGCCAGCTTCTAGGGCCAACCACTTCGTGACATGGACCAGACAGTCGACCACACTTGAGGGCAGGTTGAAGGTGCCAGATCGTGCCTTGACCTGCCCATTGATCATTACGTCGATGGTGACGTCGTCAGGATCCGCGAGGTCCGTCTCAATCCAGGGCCCAAGGGGGGTGTACTTGGTCCCCGCTTTGGCCTGGAAGAGTCTTTCATCAATGGCCCCTTGATTGGCGTTGGTAACATCGTTGGCGATGGTGTAACCCAAGACGTGCGCCAAGGCATTATCCGATGTGAGGTGCGCAGCGCTCTTACCGATGACCACGGCCAGTTCGCCTTCAACGTGCACGGGCCCGATGCCGCGCTGTGCCCGGACGACGTCTGTCGGGTTTGCAATCGTGTGCACTGACTTGAGCCAAGGCTGCACAGGCAATGGATGGTCAAGGCCGTTGTGACCGACACCTACAATGACGGCGGGGCAGGCGGGGGCAAGCAGCTTGGCGCCTTCCGCGGGCGTTATTGCACCCGAGAAAGAGGGGACCTCCGCAAATGGATCATCAATGTGGTGCCACTCTTCGTTCAGATGGATGGCATGGCGGACGCCATCGGGGGTCTGTAATCGCGCAATACGCACGGCAACTCACTCTGCGGGGCTGGTTAGTTCGGGATTTCGGATACATTTTTCAGCGATCACCGCCAAGATTGCCCCCTTGACATGCGAACCTGTCAGGCGGCGCCCAGACTCTGGGACGCTGCTTTGATACTTTCGCGGGCAACGGCTAAGTGATCAACCGTTGTAGGGGTCGCTAATGCCGATGTATTGGGTGTTAAGGTATTCCTCCATGCCTTCGAGTCCGCCCTCGCGTCCCAGCCCCGACTGTTTCACTCCGCCGAAGGGTGCTGCGGCGTTGGAAATGACGCCGGCGTTCAGGCCGAGCATCCCGGTTTCGAGCTTCTCGCCCATCCTGATCCCGCGGTTCAGGTCCTTTGTGAAGACGTAAGCCACGAGCCCATATTCGGTGTTGTTGGCCAGCCTGACGGCCTCATCCTCGCTGGTGAACGTGGTGATCGGTGCCACCGGTCCGAAAATTTCCTCGGAAAGGATCCGGCTTTCTGCGGCTACGCCGATGAGAATGGTGGGTTGGTAGAAGTAGCCCGGTCCGTCCACCGGTGCACCGCCGAGTATGGCCGTGGCACCTGAGGCGAGGGCGTCGGCGACCAGCTCATGGACCTTGTCACGGCTCTTGGCATCGATGAGCGGACCCACTGTGGAGTCGGGCTCGGTGCCGCGGGCGGTGGTCATTTCCTTCATTTTTGCCGCGAACTTCTCAGCGAATTCGGCAGCAACTGTTTCGTGGATGATGAACCGGTTCGCAGCGGTGCAGGCTTCACCCATGTTTCGAAGCTTGGCGAGCATGGCTCCGTTGACTGCTGCATCCACGTCGGCATCTTCAAACACGATGAAGGGCGCGTTGCCACCCAACTCCATGGAGGTACGCAGTACCGTCTCAGATGCGTCGGCCAGCAACCGCCGGCCGACCTGGGTGGAGCCGGTAAAGGAGAGTTTGCGCAGTCTGGAGTCCTTGATCAGCGGCCCGGTGGTGGCGCCTGCGGTTGAGGACGGGACCACGTTCAACACACCGGCTGGGAGGCCTGCTTCGTGCATAACGGCGGCGAACAGCATGGACGTCAGCGGTGTGAGCTTCGCCGGCTTGAGGACCATGGTGCAGCCAGCTGCAACAGCGGGAGCGATCTTGCGGGTAGCCATGGCCAACGGGAAGTTCCACGGGGTGATCAGCAGGCACGGACCCACCGGCTTCTTTGTGACCAAGAGTCGGGATTTGCCGTCGGGAGAGACGGAGTAGCGACCGAAGGCACGGACAGCTTCCTCCGAGAACCAGCGCAGAAACTCAGCTGCGTACGCTACTTCGCCGCGGGCTTCTGCCAGGGGCTTGCCCATCTCCAGGGTCATCAGCAGAGCGAACGCTTCGGTACGCTCCGTGAGCAGCTCAAAGGCACGGTGCAGAATTTCCCCGCGCTCACGCGGGGGAACTTTTGCCCAGGACTCCTGCGCGGCATCTGCCGCGTCCAACGCTGCGACACCGTCTTCGGGGCCTGCATCGGCGATACTCAACAATACCTTCCCGGTAGCAGGGTCCTCGACATCGAACGTTCCGCCTGATCCGGCCGGACGCCACTGGCCATCGATATACAGCCCGGTCGGGACCGCGTCGAGGACATCCACTTCTACAAGTGCGGAAACACTCATCTTTTCTTCCATTCCAATTGAAACTTGTCTCGGGCAGCGCAGGGCATTGGGAGGTCGGCTGTGCCGCCGCTCCGCTAGTAGGCTTTGACCCTTTGTTCGACCACCAAATGAATCAGGGCAAAAACCCTGTCCTCGTCAATTGCACGGAGAGCAGCGTTCACTGCTTCCGGTACGTCGTGGTCTTTCTCTACGCGGATACCAAACCCGCCAAAGGCTTGCGCCATTGCGGCGAAGTCCGGGTTCCGCAGCTGCGTACCCGATACCCGCAAGGGGTGGTGGCGCTCCTGATGCGTACGGATCGTTCCGTATTCCTGGTTGTCCATGACAACAACGAGCGGCGTGGCCATGTATTGCGCAGCGGTGGCCAGTTCCTGCCCGTTCATGAGGAATTCCCCGTCGCCGGCGATGCTGACCACCCGCCGTCCTGGATGGGCCAAAGAGGCGGCAATCGCTGAGGGGACCGAGTAGCCCATGGAACCGTTCCTCGCGCTGATCATGGATGCATACCGCTCCGTCGGGAAGTAGCGGTGCGCCCAGTTGGTGTGCTCCCCGGCGCCGAAAGTGACCATCGCGTCCTCTGGCAAACCAGGAACCAGGTTGGCCATCAGCGTATCCATGCGAGCCAGACCTTCACCCGGGACGGCAGAGGGCAGCTTCGCGAAGGATTCCTGTTCCGCTCGCATCTTCGCAGTCCAGGCCCGCCATTCGTCCTTCACGGGAAGCTCGATTTTGGCCAGATCCCGCGCAAACACATCGGGCTTGGACACAATCTGGTAGGTGACGGCTCCCGAGCGGCCTCGAAGGGACGGGTCCATTGTGACCAGGAAGTTTTTCCTGTTCCAGTCTTGTCGGCACAGGAAGCCATCGGTGATAACGTCACCCGGGACAGTGCCGACGAAGACCAGCAGGTCAGTTTCTTCCAGGAGGTCGTACGTAGGGCGGGGACGCCCGTACCCGATCGGCCCGACGTATGAAGGGGAACTGAACGGGACGGTTCCTTCGGTGCGCCATTCGGCCGCGGCCGGGATGCTGTGCTGCTCCAACCAGGCCGTCAACTGGTCGGCGCCCTCCTGTGTCCAGTCGTTGCCGCCGGTGACAAACAGTGGTTTGGCCGATTCGGCCAAGGCGGCGGCCAACGCCTCGGCGTCCGCGGACGTCATGCCTCCGGCGGCAACCGGAATGGGCGGGTGGAGCGCTGCCGGGATCTGCTGCCGAATGACGTCCTCGGGAAGACCTATCACTACCGGGCCGGGGCGCCCGCTCATCGTGGCGAAGAACGCCTCGGCAACAATCTCCGAGGCACGCTCGGCATGGTCAAGGACCATGACGCGCTTGGCGCCGGTGCCGAACCAGGCCTTGATGTCAAACTCCTGGAAAGCTTCCCGGTCGCGGTGGGCGAAAGGAATAAGACCCACGAACAGAATCATCGGCGTCGAGTCCTGCCATGCGGTGTGCAGACCAACATGCGCGTTGGCGGCCCCGGGCCCCCGGGTCACCATGGCGACGCCGGGCAGTTGGTTCATTTTTCCGTCTGCCTCTGCCATGTAGGCGGCGCCGCCCTCGTGGCGGCAAACTATGGTTTCGATGTCGGAACCGTGCAGCCCATCCAGGACCTCGAGGAAGCTTTCACCCGGAACGACGTGGGCGCGCTTCACTCCGTGGGCAATGAGGCTATCGACTATGACATGCCCCGCGGACTTTTGGACGGTCGCCTGGTCGACGACCGTGTACTGGGGGGCTCTAACTGTCATCTGCGTCATATGCGGAACTCTCTTACTGGCGTGGTGCTGATGCTATTAGGGTGTGGCGTTGTGGGGCTTGCCCTGTAGGCATGGGGTACGCGTTCACGGGGCCGGGCCGTGGGGCTGCCGGCAGAGGCGCGGTGCCGGCCGTAGGACACGGACGCCCAGCGGAGGCTGCGTCTCTAATGAGGGCCACCCTGCGCGGGGATGTGCGTTCGGCACTGATGGTGACGATGCGCAGCAGGTAGCTTGTTTCGTCCGTCGGACAAGGTCCGCTGCAGCAGGAAGCACGATCGGGCCCCTTCACCTCCTCAATGACGAGGTCCTGCACCCCGTCCGGAGGGATCCACCCTCAGCAAGTGGGCCACGCTTGGTGGTGAAAATCTTTTCGGCATCCATGTCTGCGGGCGTGTTCCGGCGACAGATATATGTGAGGAGGTGGTTATCAACCGTCGGGGCTTCCTGTGGGCGGAGGATGGGGGCCCAGCCCAGGGACACTTCCATGGTTCTGTCGAGTGACATGTTTCTTTTCCCGGCTCTGTGGTGGTCAGGCAACCGGCGTGGACACCGAGGCGGCGACGTTGGCGACACGGCTGAGATTGGCGGCGTACTCAGCGGCCGCCTGCTCGGTGATTTCGTCCAGGTGCTCCATCTGGCTGGACACAAAGTAGAAGCCGCGGCCCGGGACGACCGCGCCGAGTTCGACCAGAAGTGGTGCGAGGCTTACCGACGGACCCATGGCGTGGGTGAGATCGCCTCCGGTATGGACGGGAATTGCCGTCACCCCGGACAGGCCATTCGTCGGATACCTGTCCAAGAAGGCCTTGAGAAGACCCGTGTAGGTGGCCTTGTAAGTGGGCGATGCGAAGACCACGAAGTCGCTCTCCGCGACGCGGGCGTTCAAAGCCGCCATCTCCTCCGACGGCCACGCGAAAATCTCCGCCGTGTGGTCGGCCAGATCGATGATCTCGAGCCGGTAACTGCCGGGCGCGAGGAGCTTCTCGACGAGGCTCTTCGCTACTTCCAGGGTCCGCGACTTGGGTTTGGGGTTGCCTACGACGATTGTTGCCTTTAGTGTCACTGTTTGTTTCTCACTTCTTCCTAGTCAGTACGTAGTTACGGCTTAGCCGAGCCCTGGAAATGGCGGGCGTTGGCCAGCACTGGAAGTTTTCCGCGGACGTCGTTGACCTGTGACGGGTCGATGTCGACAACGATCAGTTCAGGCTTGCCCCCAAGTTTCGCTAGTTCGGTTCCCAGCGGAGAGATCACCGCGCTGCGGCCGATCCCGGTGGGAGCAGCGCCCGCGGAGCCGGCACCGATAGTTTCGGGGTCCCCTTGGCCGCAGGCGACCACGAAAGTCGTGCTGTCCAGTGCGCGGGCCCGGACCAGCAGGTCCCACTGCTCAGCCTTACCTTCACCCGCACCCCATGAGGCACACACGATATTGACCTGGGCTCCCGCTCTGGCGTTGGCCGAAAACAGGGCCGGGAAGCGCACGTCATAGCAGGTGGCCAAGCCGAAAACCGTCCCCTTGAATTCAAAGGTCACAGGCCCCTCGCCGGCGTCGACGCTTTCCGACTCTTCGAAGCCGAAGGCATCGAAGAGGTGGACCTTGTCGTACGAGGTATCAACCCCCGGTCCTGCGACCAGCAAGGTGTTCCGTACCCGTCCGCCCTGTCCGGGCGTGAACATTCCGGCCACGACCACAATGCCCAGTTCCTCGGCGATCCCGCGCATTTGCTCGGCCCAGGGACCGTCAAGAGGCTCAGCGACATCGGCCAGGGAGTGACCAAAAGCCCGCATGACTGCCTCGGGAAACACGACGAGCTCGGCCCCGGCCGCTTTGGCTTCGGCGGCATAGTCCCGGACAAGATCGAGGTTTTCGGCCGGGTCGGCGCCGCTGATGATCTGGGCGACTGCGAGACGCATGGAAGAGCTCCCATCTGTTGTGTGCAATTTGGGGTGTCAAAGGGGACGGAAGTATGCCGGTCAGGTTCGCAGCAGGACGTTCCGGAGGGCGGTGAGATGTTCATCGATCGCCTTTTGCGCCTGAACGACATCGCCTGCCACTAGGGCGTCGAGAATGTCCTGATGTTCGGTGCATACGGCGTTGCGGCGCCCGATGGTTCGGCACACGGCCGAGACTCCCGCCAGGGTTTGCCGGACTTGGAGGTTGCTGTACGTACGGGATATCAATTCGCTTCCGGCGGCGTCGATGAGTTGTTGGTGGAACAACGTGCCAAGCCGGATGAAATGGAGGGCAGACTCCGGGTCGTCGTTGTCCGGGACAGCCTTCTGGAGGTCGAGTGTGTCCTGCATCCGGTCTGCGGGAACCCGCTGTTCGCTAATGATCAGCCGGGAGGCATGGCCTTCCAGGAGGCTGCGAAGTTCCATGAGTTCGGAAATTTCCCTGCCGGAGATTGCTGGCACGTAGGCGCCACGTTGTGGGATCAGCTCGACCAGTCCCTCGGAGACTAGAAGCATGAGTGCTTCGCGTACCGGGGTGCGGGAAATGCCGAGGTCGGCGGCGAGGTCCGCTTCCTTAAGGAATTGACCCTGTAATTCGGGATCAGTTAGGACACTTTCGCGCAGGTGCACATACGCCTTGTCACGGCCGGATGTAGCCGTGCCCGAGATCTTACCCATACCGAGGCCTTTAAGTACGTGACGGATAGATACAAGCCCTACCGGAGGCCAGCCGGGAACTTCCAAGGCTGATCCTGTCGGGCGACGTCGTCGCCGCGACAGGACCAGCCTGGCAGTGGATGTCGGTCTCTTAGGCGGGCTGGAGCGCGGCAAGCTTTTCGCGGACGAGCGGCAGGACCTTCTCGCCGAAAATCTTGATATCCGGCACGTAGTCCACAAACGTCATGAGCACGCCCGCCGCACCCGTATCACGCTCCATCGTGGCGATCTGCTCAGCCACGTTCTCGTAGGAGCCGTGAAGTACCGGGAAGCTCATGAAGGTCAAGTTGCCCTCTTCAGCAGGCGCAGTAAGCCCGGCGACAAAGTGTTCGCTGGTGCCTCCGGTCTGAGGGTCGAGAGAGGCGCTGCCAGCAACGTTTTTGAGTGCTTCCAAGTCACGACCGTCAATGATGTGCTGAGTCTTTGCGAGTGCCTCTTCGTCGGTCTCCGCGGCGATAACCGTAAAGAGAGCATAGCTGCCGACTGAACGCCCGACCCGCGCTGCTTCCTCGTTCATCGGCTTTGTGATCTGTGGCAAGAGCGCACGGTCGGCAAAGACGAAATTGTAGTCGCCGTGGTGCGCGGTGTACTCCTGACCCTTCTTTGACTGTCCGGCGGTAACGATGGGGAGTTCACGACCGGAGCTCGGCAGGCACGTCGCGTCCTGAATGTCGAAGAAATCACCCTTGAACGTAGTGCGGCCGTCTCGCCAGAGGCCACGCATGATCTGTACGTACTCCGCTGCATAGTCGTAGCGCCTGTCGTAGTAGTCGTCGCCTGGCCATAGGCCCATGGGGTCGTATTCAGGGCGGTTCCAGCCTGTTACAAGATTCACGCCTCCCCGGCCCTTGGCAATCTCATCGAAGGTCGCAAGCTGGCGGGCGGCAATGACCGGAGGGATACCGAGGATCGGAACCGTGGCGAATACATCGATCTTGCTGGTGTGGGCGGCGATGCCGGTAGCCAGGATGACCGAGTCGAGGCAACCATCCCAGTAACCGGTCTTGCCGCCAAAACCGCGATATTTGATCATCGAGAGGACAAAATCGAGACCGATGTTCTCGACCTCCTGGGCGATCTCCAGGCAGTGTTCAAAGGAGGGCTCGTACTGCGGCGCGTTTTCGGAAATGATGTATCCGTTTTGGCCATTCGGAAGGAAGACTCCGAGTTTCATTGCTACTTCTCCAATTTCATTGTTGGTGGATTGCGTGCGTCATGTTTGATGAACGCATGCGATTAGCTGGATCGTCCGTGAGGACAGGCGCGGCCGGCAATCGTTGGACTCGCATAGCTACCTGCGCCGGGCTTCGGCCTATACCGGGCTTGTACCGGCCTCCATCGGGGCATGCAGGGCGCTGTGCTGCCTGAGTGCTCCGCGCAGAGCTGCGTACAGGCCGCTGGCTACAACCACGGTTGCGATTGGGCCCCAGGTCGCACCCCAGGGGAAAGCACTGGTGAGAAAAATACCAATCACGGTGGCCACAGCCCAGGCGATCAGGCCCGGGTAGTGGACCTGCCGGTAGTGCTCGTCTCCGAGCAACCCGTGTTCTTCCTTCTGTGTCCGGTTGAGAAGAATGTGCGTGAGGGCGATTGAGACCCACCCGCTGACCAGAACTCCCTGCCAGGCCAAAGCAAGGAGGGGACTGCTGAAGGTTTGATTGACACTTTGCCTGTGAGGATTTGATCCTTGCGGGTGGAAGGATGTTCATCATGCCCAAAGCCTTTCCCGAAGAATTCCGCCGCGATGTCGTCGCGGTTGCCCGCAAGGGCGAAGCGCCCATCATCCAGATCGCCAAGGACTTCGGTGTCTCGCCCGCTGCCCTGCACCGCTGGATGAAGATCGCCGACAGAGAAGACGGCGTGAAGTCCGGGGCGGTGTCCGATGACGCCGCGAAGTTGCGGGAGGCCAACAAACGCATCCGGCTCCTGGAACAGGAAGCCGAAGTCATGCGCCGTGCCGTGGCCTACTTGTCCCGGGACATCAACCCAAAAAAATGATGTACCCGCTGGTCCGCGAGCTGGCTGCCAGGGACGCCCCGATCCGGGTTCCCGTGGCAGTGTCCTGCCGGGTACTGAATTTCTCCAGACAGGCCTACTACCAGTGGGCCGCCAATCCCGTCCCGGCCCGGGACTGGGAAGAAGCGCATCTGATCAACGCCGCCATCGATCACCACCGGGACGATCCTGCCTTCGGATACCGGTTCATCGCCGATGAGATCAACGCCGGTCCCGGCCCTGGGGCCAGTGAACGCCGGATCTGGCGGCTGTGCTCGGAGAACGGCATCCTCTCGGTGATCCACCGCCGGCGCCGGTCAGGGCTCAAGGCCGGCCCGCCGGTCCACGATGACCTCGTCGAACGGGACTTCAGCGCCACGGCACCGAACCGGAAATGGCTCACGGACATCACCGAGCACCACACCGGGGAGGGCAAGCTGTACCTGTGCGCGATCAAGGACCTTCACTCAAACCGGATCGTCGGGTACTCGATGGACGGGCGGATGAAAGCGTCCCTGGCCGTCGCCGCCCTGGACCACGCCGTGGCCCTCAGGAAACCGGCGGGCACGGTGGTCCACTCGGACAGAGGGTCCCAGTTCAGATCCAGAAAGTTCGTCCTGGCCCTGAACACCTACGGCCTGAACGGATCGATGGGCCGGGTAGGGGCATGCGGTGACAATGCAGCGATGGAATCGTTCTTCTCCCTGCTGCAAAAGAACGTCCTGAACCGGAAACGATGGGAGACCCGGGCCGAGCTCCGGCTGGCCATCACGACCTGGATCGAGCGCAGCTACCACCGCAAACGCCGTCAACGTGCCCTCGGACGGCTGACACCAATCGAGTTTGAGACAATAAAAAACGCGGCCTCAGCCGCGTAAGAAATTATCAACCCCAGCTGTCAACTAAACCTTCAGCAGTCCCAACCTCTTTAAGCCGGCTTTGTCACGGGGTGAACGGGGAGGGAATACGCCTTGGAATTTTGCGGCGATGAACCAATCGACCGTACCCATGGGTTTTTTCCTGGTGAAACCAGGGTGTGAGGCGGCTCGTTCGAATGTCGATCCCCATCGGCGGTTGGCGGCTGAGGCTACAGGCTCGACCCTGATATAAGTACCGTCCGGTGTCCTTGCTTTGTTCCTTAGATGATCCACGTCGTAGCCGATTGCTGCGAGAGAAGAGCCTCCCCGGTATCCGTGATGTTCCCGAAGAAATGACATAAAAGCACGCAAATAGCCACTGTATTCATTGCGTACCCAAAGAGACCGTGACGGGCGCGGATCCGACCCCTGGTGGGTGACAACCAGGACATCGTCCGGGTTGAATGAGGGCAGCGCTGACTTTACGCCAAAATGGCTCGTGCCGTCTTCAGATTTCCCCAATATCTTGTGCATGCGTTCAGCGGGAGCATAGACCGTCACAAGGCCCCATCGATGCCAGAGCTCAGAAAAGGCTGCCCGTCGATCTGCACAAATTGCTTCAAGTTCGCGGTCAGCAGGGTTGTTGCTGGTGAAAGGGTTCCACGCGGATGTGCTGGACAGCTCGGTAGGTCTCATCAGTTTCCCCCTTCTATCTCTATTCGCTCAGGTTCGTTGGCCTGTTCTGCGGCCGGGATTCGCGTTTGAGCAGGTGATTTCGGTTCGGAGCCCCTTGGGGCCCGAACCGACGAACCATCGACGAGAGTGACGGTTTGGGCGTAATGTCGACGCATGCTCGCTCCTTCTGAAGTTGGTAGCTGATGGTGCTGGTGGCGTTGCCCGGTGGCGGCGCCATGGATCCGGCGTTCTGGAGTGTGCAGGCGGCCGAGGATTTCGAGCAGGAGATCGTTGACCAGTACGCGCTGGCGATGGCAGCGGCTGGTTTGAGCGATCCGCATATCCGCAATACCCGGGCGACGATTATTGAATTCGCCCGGTCGGTGACGGGCCCGCTGTGGGCGGCGACCTGCCAGGACGCCGACCGCTTCCTGGCCGAACAGCGCAGGCTGGGTCGCAGTGTGAGCACCAGAGCCGGCAAGGCCGGGACGCTGGCGCTGTTTTACGAGTTCATGATCAGCCGTTACCAGGGCCGGATCCATCGGGTGGCCGGGGTACTGGTCGAGCAGCCCATCGATGAGTTCAACCGCCAGTCCGGGGCGTCGCTGGGCAACGTCAGAGTGCCGCCGTCCGATGCCGAGATCGACGCGTTCTTTAGTTGTTGGCGGCACTCGATCCCGCAGGCCCGCAAGTATCTGCCCGCCGCGCGGGACTACTTCGCTGCCTCGCTGTGGCGTCGGCTGGGGTTGCGGATCAACGAGACGGTGATGCTCGACATCCGGGACTGGCGCCCGGACCTGGGCGGGTTCGGCAAGCTCCACGTCCGGTTCGGCAAGGGAGCACAGGGCCGTGGCCCGAAGCCGCGTCTGGTACCCGCGATCAACGGCGCGGCCGAGCTGATCGACTGGTGGCTGGGCGAGGTCCGACACCAGTACGGCGAGGACTGGGGCGACCCCGACGCACCCCTGCTCCCCTCGGAGCGGTTCGACCGCGAGCTGGGACGATGCGGCCGGGTCGGTGGCAACGCGCTGCGGCGCAGCCTGGGCTTGCAGGTCGAGCAGTGGTTGCCGGCCTGGTCGGGACGGATGACGCCCCACGTTCTGCGGCATTACTGCGCCTCCTCGCTCTACGGGGCCGGAATGGACATCAAAGCGCTTCAAGAGCTGCTGGGGCATCAGTGGCTCTCGACTACCTCGGGTTACATCCACGTGCGCAGCGAGCACGTCGAGCTGGCCTGGAAGAACGCCAATGAGCGGGTCGAATCCCGCTTCGCAACCACACAGAAGGAAGGATGATGCCGTGCTGTGGAATCTGCGGATCAGAGCCGCCGAACGCGGGGTCTGGAAGTCAGCGCAGATGCGCCGGATGCTCGCCGATGCCGGGCTGGAGATCAGCGCCGGGAAGATGTCCTCGTGGTGGGCCGGGACACCGGCGACGATGAGACTCGAAGAGCTCGACGTGCTCTGCTCAGTGTTGAAGTGCACGCCGACGGACCTGATGAGCCCCGAGCCGGACAAGGTCGCGGCACGTCGTCCACGCGCCACCGAGACCGTCAACGGCGATGACCAGGGCCACGGCGCCGGCAATGGCGGGGCATCGCCGGTCGTCACGCCGAGATTCGGCAAGCCGCGGTCCGAACCGCCCCTATAGGCAGGGCTGTTGTGAGTCCTGCCCCGGGCCCGACGGCGCCGCTGCGGCCGCCATCGATGTGCCCCCGCTGCCAAATCAACCGTGTCGCCTGGACCTTCCCTCGGGTGGACTATTGCTATGTCTGCCTTCCCGGCGGGCCGTTCATTGCACCGCCGTGCTCCAAGTGCGGAACCGACATGGGCTACTTCAGCCAGGGCATGTGTGCCGGCTGCCATCCCGGCAGCCCACAATACCCAGGCTCGTGCAAGGACTGTCTGGCGTGGGGTGTCTACCGCCGCTACAAGTGGACGTGCTGGCCGTGTCGATGGTGGCGTTCCCACTACCCGGAAGGAGTCTGCGACTTCTGCGGGCGCGCCGCCCGTGTCGGAGAGCGGCGGGCCTGCCGGCTGTGTCTGGAGCAGGCCCGAATGGTCCAGGAGCCCGGACACGGCCTGGACCTGGCCGGCGCGAATAGGGATGGCCACCAGCTCTTCTTCGCCAACATGAGCTTCCACCGCCGCGGAGCACCACACTTGAGCCCGGACCAGCGCGCCCCATGGAAACGGCGGGACAAGAACAACCCGCCCGGCCCCGGATCTGCTGCCGACCACGGCGGGCAGATGACGTTGTTCGATATGGCGCCCGATCCCGCCGTCGTCGCAGCGCGTCTCCGCCTCGAAGAAAGGGACCTGACCCGCTACTGCGCCGCCATCGTCCGTGAACACGCCGAGAGGGCCGGCTGGAGCAAGCGGCAACGCAACGACGTAACCCGCTCGCTGCGGCTGCTGCAGGGTTTCCGGCTCAGCCCGACCGCGAAGATCCGCGCCACCGACGTCCTCCAGCTGCGCCAATACTCCGGCAACGTCCTCTCCACGATCGACGTGCTGGCCGCGGCCGGCCTGCTCATCGAGGACCGGCCGACCCGGCTCGAACGCTACTTCGCTGCCAAGACCAGCACCCTGCCACCGGTCATGAAGGACCAGCTCGAGGTGTGGCTGCAGGTCCTGACCAACGGCGCCCACCAGGCGCCACGGCAGATCCCGCGCGACCCACAGACCATCAGGGCGCACATCATGGGCATCGAACCCATCATCCACGCCTGGGCCGGAGCAGGCCTCCAATCCTTCGCCGAGGTCACCCGCACCGACATCACAGCCGCGCTGGACGAAACGACGGCCCGCCGCCACATCGCCGGGAACGGACTCAAGTCGCTCTTCACGACCCTCAAAGGCCGCCGGCTCATCTTCGCCAATCCGACCCGCGGGATGAAGGCGTCCCCGAAGGCCAGCACTATCCCTCTCGCCCTGGACGCCGCAGCGATCCGCGAGGAGCTGAACTCCCCGAAGCCGGTCGTCGCCCTCGCGGTTGCCTTGGTCGCCTTCCACGCACTGACCAAGAAACAGCTCAGCGAGCTGCGCCTCACCGACATCAGCGACGGACACCTGGTACTCGGCACCCGCGACATTCCGCTGGCCGCGCCCGTGCGCACCCGCCTGGCAGCCTGGCTCGACCAGCGCAACCGAACCTGGCCAGGCAGTGCCAACCCGCACCTGCTCATCAACCGGCGTACGGCGCCCCGGCTCCTGCCCGTCAGCCGGCAGTACCCCTGGACCGGATTGACGCTGCGGCCCCAGGCGCTGCGCGAGGACCGAATCCTCCACGAGATCCACGCCACCGGCGGCGACATCCGCCGCATCTGCGACCTGTTCGGGCTCAGCGTCGAAGGCGCCACCCGCTACCTCAACACCGTCGAGCACCCCGACCTCACCCTTGAAGGCGAACAGGTTCCCCGAACCTGAGCACCCACACCCGCTGCAACCCCCGGGCATGCTCAAGTTCCCGCCAAAAGCGTCAAAATTCACGCGAACTTCTCAACGTTTTCACGCCACTTCCCCTCCGTGTCGTTGACTCCATCCGGGCCTTGCTCCAAAGATGTCAGTCCCACCAGGACCGGGATCCCGGGCCGGCCACCGACCTTGATCAGGAACTTCCCACGTCCGGGAGGTTCGACGTCGAGCCCGCGTGAGTCCCAGGCGGGCGGGTCCTGCCAGGAGATGAGCTTCTGCTGCTCCTGCCGGGACAGCGGAATGGCCGAGGTCAGCAACGGCATCTCGGAGGCCGGGAGGCCACCGCAGATCACCATGCCGGAGCGTTCCACGAATCCGCGGGCTTTCATCCGGTCCTCTTCCGCCGGCAGCGCCAGCAGGTCGGACATGGTGTGGGAAATCATGATCTGACCGACACCGACGGAGCGGTTCAACCGGGTCAGGGCGTCCACCCGGTCCACCATGCCTTTACCGGCGCGCAGCGCCCGCCACAGCTCATCCAGGACCACGAAGTAGTTCCGGCGCGGTTCCAGGCCGGCGTCCGCGAGGGCGTTGGCGACGTTGACGGTGCCGAAGCCGTAGGACCAGCACGCGAGCAGAATGGCAGCTTGGAGGTCGGTTTCGGTCTCGTCAATGCTGGAGACATCGAAGACCACGGCGCGGTCGCGCATCATGGGGTTGGTGGTGTGTCGGGAGAAGATTTCTCCGAGCTTCCCGCCGCCGGTCAGGCCCAGCAGGGTTGCTTCCAGTGCCCGGGTTTCCTGCAGGTAGACGTCCATGTCGCCGCGGTCCAAAGCGACCTGCCGCAGCTCGTCCGGTGCGGAGATGATCACGTCCAGAAGGTCCTTGAGGACCGGGACGCCGTCGAACCGGTCATCGAGGACCCGCAGGGCCCGGTCCAGGATCGTCTGTTCCTGATCGGTGGGCGGGTTGTTCCGGCTGATCGTGATCAGGGAGACAACCATGGTCAGGCGCCGGCCGTGCGCGTCAGCGCGGACCCGGGTCGCGTCCTCATGGTGGCCGCTGTCTTCGAGCAGCTGCGCGGCTTCGACGGCCTGGCCGGGATCGAGGATGTTCAGGTAGCCCACTCCCCGGCCGAGCCTGATGACCTGGCCGCCGAGAGCCTGGACCGCTTTGACGTGCTCGCCTTTCAAATCCCCGAGGATCAGAGGGTGAACACCCTGGGCGGAGAGCCCGATGAACATCCGGCGCACCACGGTGGACTTGCCCAGCCCCGGCTTGCCCAGGATGAACGCGGACGGATTGGAAATCAGCCGCGCCCGCTGGAACCAGCTGATCGGGTCACAGCAGACCGTGGCCTGGGTCTCCTCATGGCGTCCGAGCGGGACGCCGATCATGGGCGAGGACGCCCCGGAGGAAAACGGCCACAGCCCGCAGACCTGGACCGTGGTTCCCCGGTATTCCTTCACGGACGGCACGAGGGCGGCCATGCCGCCGCCGCGCCCGGTCCAGCCCCGGGCAGAGGGCCCGGGCTGACGCTGTGCCGTCTCACCCTTCTTCTTGGGCGCACCCTTTACTGTCTTTGACGTCAAAAAGTCCTTGAGAGCCACTAGAGCGCATCCTTGATTTCGGAGGGCAGGAGGCTGTGCTTGGGAAGGACCAGACCCAGCGGCAGGGACGCGGCGAACGCGGTGTCCTGGGCGCCGTAGGCCCGGCGCAGCAGCACCCGGGCGGTGCCCGAGGTCTGTTCCACGGCGGCCACGGCATCGGCGAGGCGTTCCTTGTCGGTCACGGTGGCCGTGACGACCATGCCGAAGTTCACCAGCCCGGCACCCTGGGCTTCTTCCTGGGCGGTCTGCACGGCGGAGCGGGCATCGACCAGGGCACGGGCGGACGGGCGGCCCCCGGAGGTGATGCGGACGTTGGCGTTGTTCTGGTCCCGCTCGACCACGGCCGCGGCCCGGGCCGAATCCATCGGCCGGTAGAGCAGGGAAACGCGCTTGCGGTCGATGTCCCCGTGCGGGGCCAGCAGCCGGGACAGGACCGAGGAGTTCACCGAACCGCGCGGGGCACCTGTCATGGTCCATGAGACGGAGAACGCACTGTCGTGCCGGTAGTCATCCCAAGACGCCTGCGTCGCGGAGGGGCCGACTTCGCCCCAGGTCAAGGAAACCGGGGAGCCGGCGGAGTGCGCTTCGTCAATGATCAGCGCGGCGGGCGGATCGTAGGCGATCCGGACGACCTCGCAGAGTTCCTGCGCGGACATCGGACGGGCGATCCCGGCACCGGTGGACTGCAGCCGGGCCGACAGCCCGGGGATCCGGGACGCGAGGTCCCGGGCCACATCTTCAGGTGTGCGCTTCTTCGATCCTGCCCGCAGGGAGGCGTAGAAGGACAGGGACACCCAGGCCCGGACCGTGGCCGACCCTTCCGGATACGTGTTCACGACCTCGTTGAGCACGTCTTTGGCAAACTCCGGGGCGTTCGGGTCGATGTTCATCATGACCTCATTGCGGAGCCGGTAGCCCGAATCCGGTGCGGTCTCCACCGTCACCGCGGCGGCGTCCAGACCCGCTTCATCCCCGAGGCCGGCGAGCCAGCCGCCCCAGTTCGCCACCCACGCATCAACCTGCTCCGGGTCCACCAAGGACGCACCGTCGGGTTCGGTGGAGAAGATCACGGTGTAATGGCTGGTGGAAGGCACATGCAGGAGGGCGAACGGGCGCTTGTAGGAGTCGGTGAATTCATACAGGGTGGACTTCGCCGCGAGGCCCGGGAGCTGGTACATGCCCCAGGCCGTGACCCCGAGGGGGCCGGAACGGTAGAGGTTCGTTCCGGAGGACTTGGCGAGACGGAAGCTCATCCGGGTTCCGAACCGGTCAACAACGGACTGGCCGTGCTTGTCCTTGACCGTCAGCAGCAGGGCGGCCGCCCCGGCGACGGCCAGGACAGCAAGGCCCGGGAGCAGGCCCCAGATGGCGAAACTGATGATGCCCAGCAACAACCCGGCCATGACAATGCCGGTGCCGATAGCTCCGAGGTTGCCCAGCCCGGCCGAGCGCGGGACGCGCCAGTTGCCGTAGGACGGTTCCTTGTATTCGGTATTAATTGCTGCCACTGGGGCCCTCCGCTGTTTCTGATTGGCCGGTTGAATCCTGCGCGGTCTGTTGTGCGGCCCGGGAAACCCTGGACGCTGCTTGTGCTCCTGCGGCGATGGCCATGCCGGCCGGGCCGGCGGCTGACGCTGCACCCGACGCGGCGCCTGCACTGCCGGCGGCAGCTCCTGCCCCTGCACCAGTAGTGCCTGCTGCGCCGGCTGTGGCGGCGCTGGTGGCCCCGCCCGGACCGGTCGCTCCGGGTGTGGGCTGGCCGCCATTGCCCCGGGGTCCGGTTGTTCCGGTGCTGCCCTTCGGAGATACAGCTGACTGGTTGGTTTGTGTGCTGGCCGGTGTCGGGGCGGAGTTGCCTTTACCGCTCCCGCTGCGGCCCATGGAGACGGCGCCTGTGGCCATGGCCCCCACGGCAGCCCCTGCTCCTGCTCCCCCGCCGGACGCGACCGCCCCCACCATCGGGGTGACGAAACGCATCAGCGCCGGCAAAGCGAACAGCGCGACGATCATCAACGTGAAGCCCGTGATGGAAGTGATCAATGAATCCTTCCCGCTGTTGTTACCCATGAGGAGGAATGCGACCGAGTAGACAATGGCTGCGGCAGGTTTGTAGAGGATGAACGCGATAGTCCAGCCAACTGCTTTCTGGAACCATTGCCGTCCCATCTCGGTGTTGGTGAAAGCTGCGGTGGTGGGCAGGATGCCCGCGAGGATCACCAGCATGCCGCTGCGGACCACCATCAGAACGATCTGGACGAGGGAGGCAATCAGACCGATCAAGCCCAGAACGATGAGGATGAACACGCCAACCCCTGTCTGGCCGGACACGACCAGGAGGCTCATCGACTCGGCAAAGCCCTTACCGTCCGTGGAACGCTTGATGATCTCGGCCGAGAAAGCATCTGCGGCGATGACCAGGATCGAGATGACTCCGAGGCCAAGCCCCGAGACCAGGGCCAGCGTGATGAGGGACCGGAGCAGATCCTTGAGCGGTGCTCCGCGTTGTTCCCAGATCATCCGGATGCCACCGAGAATGACCGCGAGGACCGCCAGCGTCAGAGTCCAGACCATCAATTCGCTGTTCACCACCGAGACGACGGGACTCGGCGTCGCACCGTCAGAGCTGGCCAGGTTCACCGTGGGCATGGACACCCAGAAAGTCGACAGAGTCGTCACCATCTGGCTCATGCCCTCCATGATCGAATTCGCCAGGTTTGTTATGGCGTCGTCAACTGCTCCGGCTGCGATGTTCCCCGCGACGCACGTCAGCTCCCCCCATTTGCACTCAGCCATCTCAGACGCCTGACCAGAGAATGAAACCGCTGAGGTCGCTGAGCTGGGAGACGCCGCTGAAAGTTACCCCGTCGTCAGCCGGCTTCACTTTCCAGTCACCGTCCATCCAACGCATCGACAGGATCGTATGGACCAGGACTCCTTTGTTTGTCTCAAAAGCTAGGTCCACATTGGCCTCCGAGGCCGTGTAGGACTTGATGGAGAAACCCTTGACCTGAATGGTTGTGTCGGATCCACTGGAGGCACTCGAGCTCGCGGCCTCCTTCATAGCAGCGTCGCGTCCGTTGCCCGGAACGAGGAGCTTGTCCGCCAGCTTCACCTCAAGTTGCGGCGAACCCGCCGAGCCCAGTGCGCCAACGTTCATGGCGGAATAGAGCGCCCCGGCCGGTGAATGCGCAAAGCAAGACCGGAATCCGTCTGAGTCGGTCTGTCCCGGGCCGGAAGTCTTGGGGTCGGTGGGTACGGCCATTTTTCCAACGAGTTCCCACTTGGACTTCGGCGCTGTTCCCAGGGCTGTCTCGGTGCTTGACGGCAGCCCGCAGATGCTTTTTCCCGCCGCGTCTGCTGACTTTGTCGGTGTTGCGGAGGCGCTGTCCGGCGATGCAGCGGGGCCCGGCTGGGCGTTGTCCTGTCCCTTGGGGAGCAGGAAGATGACGACGGCTGCTGCAATCAGCGCGACCACCAGCGCGGCAGCAATGATGAAACCGGGTTTGGTGAACGGATTGCTTTCGGTGGTGCTCTCTGTTGACTGGCTCATGGTGAACCTCCCGTTGTTGGTGCTGGTTTAGACGAAGGCGCGGACGATGCCGGAGGCACCGGTGATGATGATGCAGCCCATCAGGACCCAGCCGAGCTTGCCGATGGCCTGAGCGCCCTCGCCGCGCTGGAGCTGGATAACCATGCCGATGCCGACGATGATCACGCCCAGGACACCGAGGACCAGGCCGATGCCGGAGGCCCAGTTCAGGATCGTGAGGAGGCCACCCGCCTGTGCCGGGACAACGGGGGTGGGGTTGGGGATGACGCTTGTTGCAAGTACGGAGAGGGAGTTCATGGTGAGACCTTTCAGTGGGTGGTGCCGGTTGTGGTGTCGGTAGCCAGGGCGGCTAAGTCAGTGATGAAGCGTTGGTACTCGCGGGCCGCCGGCAGGGTGGTGGAGTCTCCGTGCCGCCAGGCTTCTACCCAGGGCAGGGTCCAGTACCGGGGGGCTCCCCCGCCGACGATGGCGGCGAAGTCCCGTAAGGGTTTGGGAGTTTTCCCCGGTGCGTCCGCAAGTACGGCGAGGCCGAGCAGATCAACCGCGGGCGCCGCGCCCGATGCCCACTGCATCAGGGCGCTCTGTGCCGCTGTCAGGCCGCGGATGTCTGCGCGGCAGACCAGCAGCACCCGGGGCTTGCTGCCGTCCTGGAGGACAGGCCAGCAGTGGGTGGCGCGTCCCCCTCCGATCAGGTCAGCGATGCGGCTTTCACCGGATCCACCGTGGGCCCCGGTGACCCACAGTGCTGCGGAGCCGGCGACGGTGCGGCGGGCCAGACGGTCTGCGGCGTCCGGTTCGACCATTCCCCTCAGAGGTTCACTGATCACGGCCTCCGGCGGCTCGTGAGCTTCCGGGGCTGCAGTGTCCGCGCCGTCGGCCGGGGCCGGGTGGGTGATCCAGGGGTTCAGGGACTGTTGCATGGTTGCCTCCTTTCAGAGTCCGTGGTGGGTGGTTTAGAAGCCGGCGGCGACGGCGGCCGCGGCCGCCAGCCATGCCCGCTGGGTGGCGGGCTGGAGGGCTTCGTAGCGGATGGGGCCGTTGACCAGTGCCGGATCGTAGGGAATCCGGACGACCGCGCGGACGAACGGGGCGAAGCCGTCAGCGATCCGTTGGGCCTCGTCCTTGGCCCGCTTCAGCGCCTCGCCGCTCATGCTGCGCTTGGCGTCGGTGGATTCCGAGACGATGACTACGGCGTTGCGGGCGAGTTCCGCGTCGTGCCCGCCCCGGGATTCCAGGGTCTGCAGCGTCAGTCTGGCGGCTTCTGCGCGGTCCTCGATGGCGGTGACGGGGACGACGAGCTGGTTGGTGTGGTCGATCATCCGGCGCCAGTTCGCGGCCCTGGCGGTGTTGCCGGAGTCCATGACCACGAGGCGGTAGTAGCGGGTGAGGACCTGGTGGGCGATGTCGACTTCCTCGGCGGTGACTTCGTGGTCGCCTTCTTCGTTTTCATCCGAGCGGAGGACGTCGAACTTGTCGGCGGTCTGGTGGTGGACGAACTTGGCGATTTCGGCGGCGTTCGTGGATGGGGAGAGCAGTTCGGTGGAGGCGTCGATCAGGTCCAGGACGCTGCGGTCGTGGGCGCCCTTTTCCGTCCGCCATCCGAGGGTGCCCTGGGATTCGTTGTTGTCCCACGCGACCGTGGCCGCGCCGCTGTAGCGGGCGAGGATGGCCGAGAGCATGACCACGGTGGGGGTCTTGTTGGCCCCGCCCTTGCGGTTGACCACGGCGATGGTCCGGGGGCCGGGCCAGTGCTGGCTGACCGTGCGGATGTCCTCGCGTTCGGTGAGTTCTTCCTCGGAGGGATCCATCCGGAGCCCCAGGCGTGTGAGTGTTCCGCGCCAGCCTTGGGTGGCAGGTTCGAGGACCGGGGCGCTGACCAGGAACGAGGTTTCCTTCAGGCTGCGCCGGGTTGGCGCGGCTTCCTCAACAACGGCAGCTGTCTGTGGTTCCGGGGTGGCCGTTGCGGGGGCGGGCGGCCACGGCTGGGCGTCCACCGATGCGGCAGGGGCAGGAACCGCCATGGGCTCGGGTGCGGGTGCGGTCTCAATGATGGCCGGCGCTGCGGTCGCGGGCGTGGTTTCGGGGGCTTCTGCCCTGCGGCGGGCCGGAGCGGGCTCGTAGGAGACGGATTCGATCTTGTTGTCCGGGCGCACGATGAGTTCACCGTGTCCTTCGGGGTCCTCGATGCGGACCCGGACGGGGCGCTGAAGGGTCTGGGCTTCACCCACGATGAGGGCCAGGGCGTTGTTGCGGAGTTCCTGCATGGAGTCTCCGGCAGGGACGATGCGGGAGTTGCCCGCGACGATGACCTCGGCGGTGCCGTTGTCCCGGACGATGGCCCTGATGTTGGGAAAGGCCATAACTTGCGTTGGTGTGGTGCCCATGAGCTTCTTCCTTACGTGTGTGGGGGACGTGCCGGCCTTTAGGAGGCGGGCGGGGTGAGTCGGTTGACCTTCCACGGGGCGTCCTTGCCGGTGCGGAGCAGCTGCACCGTGTAGGTCCCGGCGTTGGTGGGGACCGCGGCGGTGACGCCGAAGCCGTTGGTTTCATCGACGCTGAGGGTGGCGGTCCCGGTGACGCGGGATGCGGGGATGTTGGCCGGGTCCACTGCCGAGTAGTCGGCGGTGGCCTGTGGGGTCAGCCAGCGGGCCAGGTCGTTGGCCCACTGCTTGTCCTCCACCGTGGGACGGGCGAAATCCGTCATGGCGTTCTCTGCGACGTCCATGGCTTCGTCCTTGCTGGCCTGATCCCAGCTGATGCCGATGGTGGCGGGGATAGTGCCGCCCGGTGCCTGGGGTCCGCTGTTGGCGCTCAGGGAGACCTGCGCGGATGAGGTGGGGCTGGCGGCCGCTGATACCGACGGCGCTGCCGGGGTGTTGCCTGCCGGTGCGCACGAAACGCAGAGCAGCGCCACACCGATCAAGGTCACGGGCTTTTTCACTTTTTCTCCTCTTGGGTGGGCAGGTACAGGAAAGCGGAGGGGACGGTGTTGGCCACGGTCCGGGTGTAGTAGCTGTGGTCCGCCGGGGCCGGGTTGCCGTTGTAGCCCTCTTCCAGGTAGGTCCCGTCAGCGTTGACGGCCTTCACCACGGCGACGTGGCCGAAGTTCGGGTCCGCTCCCCCGGCTCCGGGCGCGTACCAGACAACGGCGCCGACCCGGGGCGTGCTGCCGGAGTCCCAGCCCTTTGCGTCCCAGCCGGCCTTCCAGGTCAGGGCCGAGCCGAGCCCCTGCCCGTCGGGGCGGAAGGAGCCGTTGAGGAACTTGAACGGAGCTTTCGTTGAACCCATCTGCTGGTTGACCCGCCAGAGGGCGAAGTCCACGCACTCGCGGTAGTACATGCCGAGAGGCGAGGTACTGGACGCGTTTGCGCCGGCCTGCAACCAGGTCGGGGAGTTCTTCCACGGGTAGTCGTCCCCCGCGCCGGACCGTCCGGGGACCGCGCAGTCGCTGCCCTGCAGGGAGAACTTCGAGTTCGAGAGCGCCTGGACGAGTTTGACGGCCTCGGGCCAGTACTTCTGATAGTGGTAGGGATCGGCGTTGCGCTGGACCCTGTTGCCGGCAATGGTCGGTTCCAACAGCTCCCAGCCGGCCACGCCTTTCAGGGCTTTGATGAAGTTCGTTGCGCTCGTGGTGGGGTTCATGCGGTCTGCGTGGGAACCCCACGCGCCGTTGTCGCGCTGCTGGAACAACCCCCGGGAATCCGGACCCGCGCCGTCGCCGGTATCCAGGACCCGCAACCCCGACTCCCCCAGGGCCACCATCACGCTGATGACCTGCCCGTTTACCGACAAGTCCAGCGCCTTTCCGGCGCCCATGATCGCTGCGGCATTCTGCAGCTGCTCCTGGGTGTAGCCCTCAACCTTGGTGTCGGCGCTGATCGCGACGGAAACGGCCGGGCCGCAGTCGGCCGCAGCAGGTGTCGGCCCGAAGAGCAGAACCATCGACAGGATCAAACCCAGGAAGAGCATCGGCACAATAGCCGCAGTGCCGATCAGAAGTCCTTTTGGCTTCACGATAATTCCCCCTCTTGGTTGTCCTGGCGGACACTTGCAATCAATAGCATCATTTTTATAGTGATGCTAACATCACCAAAAATATGTTGGTACTTCATGAGGGCGCGGCGGTGAGTGAGAATTGACGAATGCCCCGCATCTACAAGCCACTCCCCGGACAGCCGCAAGAGGCTGCAAAGGCTTTGAGTGTGTTCAACGCCAACACCCTGCGGGCGGCTGTTATCAGGGACCTGGCCCAGCATCTTGACGGCGACACGACGGGAAACATCGCCAAGCGCATTGGCGTGGACTACCGGCAGGTCTACACGCATATCAAGACACTTGAGGCCGAAGGGTTGGTCTCCGCTGCGGGCGAAGTCGGTGTCCGCAACGGGCAGCGCATTCATTACTCCATAGACCTGGGCAGGTTGCGGGAATGCGGCCTCGTCTACATGAGCTATCTGTCGGGAGAATAGGCTTCGAATGTCCCAGCGCTCGAGCATGAAGCCCACGCCGAGATTTCTTGAATCAAAGGCGGGAGCGCCGGGAGTTGGGCATTGGGGGGCGGCTTGAATGCACAGCTGAGGTGCGCATGCTGCGGGGGTGTAGCCCCTACTGCCCCCAAGCCTGTCGTAGGGGCTATGCCTTTGATGCCACTCAATGTGCATGGTCAGGCCGTAGTGGGCGCCTGGAGCATGTCATGCTCCAGAGTCTACTGAAAAAAATTCAGTAGTGAAAATTTTTCAGTTGGGCGGACTTTTTTTCTCGGGCCTGGGCGGAAGGTTTCGGAGAGCTTCTGTCACCGCACGAAGGGCATCGATGTTCACTTCTCCCAGAACCCGCGCGGCGAAGTGCTCTACCTCGGCAATGCGGTAGGCCTCTATCAGTCTGAGTTCGGCCTCCACGCGCTCCGGGATGGGCCCGCTGCGCTGAAGCAGGTAGTTCTCGTCAACGTCAAAAAAGTAAGCCAGTGCCTTCAATAGCTCCGGATCCCAGCGGTTATCAGGAGAGCCAGCCAGTAGCCGGTGCCAGCGCGTTCTTGTGAGCGTGAGCCCTTGTTCGGCCAGTCCCTGTCGAACGTCTTCGTACGTGAAACTGTCGGCGTCCTTGGCATGAACGATGTCCAGAAGAAGCTGGATTTTCGATGCGAGAACCTCTTTATCGCTGCGAGGATCTATGGGGTTGTCGTTCGAATTCACGCGTGATCCTGCTCCCGGCCAGCGAGGGCGGCCACATCCCGAAGGCAGCGCTCTGCCAGTGGTAGCGAAGTCACAGCCCTCCTTTTTAATTCCGTCATCGTTGAGGCCACTTGTAGACCTTGGCGGCTTCGTGGGATGCCACGTGAAAAATCAGCCGACAATGAGAGTATATGAGGCTCCGAATGCGACTACGCCCGTTATAAACCCGGCAATGACCTGAGGAGCTGAATGGTCCCGGAGATAAACCCTGGACCAGCAGACAAGCGGGGCCGCCACAACGAACGGAAGCCCCAGCCAGCCGAACATCAGCACAGCTGACACGGTCGCGCCGCCCAACGTCATTGCATGGCCCGATATCTTCCAGATCGGACTGACCAGAATGAGCGCCACAATCCCGCAGAGAATCCCGCCAATTAGCCCCCAGACTGGCTGGGGCGCGCCCATGAGCGAGAGGATTGCGCAGCCAAGCAGCGACGAGCCCAAGGTCCAGAGCATGACCGGGCGGCGTTGTTTCTTGTCTCCAACATGGTGGTCCGTCAACTGGCCCCTCTTGGCAAGCAACAGTACGACGGCAAACGGCACCAGGCAGATGAAAAGGGCAGCGATAATGCCCGACCAGATAGAGACCATCCACTGGTCACTCAGCAGAGAAGCCAAAATCAGCAGAAGGGACAAAACCAGAGGCGGCTGCGCAATCTCGGTTGCGGACCGGGCCACACGCCCGATGGCTGTGGAGGATCTCTCTGCGGTGGCTAGCGTCGCGGTTTCTGCTGTCACTGAGGTGCCTTTACCGGCAGCACAGATTCCAGAGAACCGACGCCGCCATCAAATCGGGCTTGGACTGCGTCTAGGACACGGCCGGCAAGCATGGGTGTGGATCGCTCCGAGAGAGCGACCTTGTGATCGCTGGAGCGTATGACGTACTCGTACAGGCGCACGGAGGGGTGCGTTGCATAGAAGCTGCTCACGATGGCCTCCAGCCAAGCCGTTCGGGAGAGTCCCCAATATGCTCTGCCCAGCGTGGCCGTAAGAAAGACTAAGGCTGCTCGGTCCCAAAGCTGCAGGCGGCGCCACACCTTAACCACCGGCGGAATGCCCAGCCCAAGAGAAGTCAGCAGAACCCCGCCGTAGAACAGCGGATTGAACAGGACGTACAGAACCTGGTGGAGAGACGAACCGCCCACATTGATATGCATGGCGGTCATGTAGGCGATCTCTTCGACCGAAGCTACTGCGACCAGAGCCATGCCGGATGCAACAACCCGCGAACTCACGCGGACGGGCAGGCTTTCCTGAGGCCGGAGGCAAATTCGAAGAACAGAAACGGTCAACAGCGTCAAAATGCCCATGTAGACGCTGGCATAGACGAAGACCGGCAGCTGCTCGACGTTTTCCGGCACGAAGCTCAAAGTCGTCGGAACGAACTCCTGGCACAGGAACGGAACGGTGATCGCGATGGCTCCAAGGCCAGCTGCCAAGGGTCGGTGGCTGAAGCGTGAACGGTAGCTCTCATCCGCAGAATAGGCGGCGAAGATTCCCTGTCGCACCAGCCAGACGGCGCTTGTGACACACAAATTGCGAACGAGGTGAAGAAAGTTTACGCCGCCCAAGGCCGCATCAATGGTTGCTTCAGGTACGACGACGCCCGTAAGAAAGAGGCCGAGGATCCCGATGCCGATCGCACCGGCAAATGCCGTTGAAGCGCCCCAGCGAGCTACAAAATAGAGGCGAAAGACAAATACCGCTGCCAGAATCCAGAACGCGGCAGCGATCATAGGCCAAACACTCGTTCGGCCTTCGTGGCTTCCTTCACGGGCGTAGCATGCAGAATCCGTGCCAGGCCGAAGGCCAAATTTTCGGCGGCAGCTTCCGCCTCGTCCAGGGGAACGTCCACTGCACGGCACATCCAACTGACACCGTTCCGTTTGCCAATACCGGAGAAGAAAGACCCCGAGATAAGTCCATCGAGAGGCTTCCCCTTATGGCCCAAAAGGATGTGGCTCAGTTCATGTAGCACGACGTGAACACTCCAAGCCTTGGCACCCCGCAGGTAACTGACGATGCCATGGCTCGGGGTATCGATCCAGTGGCCGGTGACGCCTTCCCCGAGGCTGTCCACTGTGCCCTCCTCGAAGACCAGAGGCTTGCCGTATTTTTCTTCAACCGCGGTCACGAGGTCGCCCAGATCCGGGTACGCCGGAAGGTTCAAGGTCTCGATGACGTCAGCGGTCAATGTGGCCTGTTCCATGTCCTACGGCTCCGGTAATCCACTGAAAAAATTTCAGTAATGTGTACTATGAAATCAGCGCCAGACGCGCCTTGGCAAGGAGCCACCCTACCAAGCTTCCGAAAACAGGCGCTGTCAAAGGAGTAAAAGGAACCCCCATGGCTCGAAGCCCTACATCAAAGCAACAGTAAGGGGAGGCTCATGACAACCTCCCTTCGGCGGCCTCGGGCGACACGCCGACCACCTTCCCACTTAATAGAATCTGATTCATGTTGTGTATAGAAAGTAACTTCGGTCCTGGGAGGGAAAGTGCCACAGCTAAGCAAGGGTGAGCGTCACGTAATCACGGCGCGTTTGCCCATCTCGGACGCCGAGAAACTTGCGGCCGTCGTAAACGCCACTAATGAAAGCCGCAGTGACCTCATCGCTAGGCTCGTGCATGCACACCTTAAAACCATCGATCTAGACCACCTCACTGGCCAGGAGGCTTTGCCTATCGCTAAGGCCAGTTAAAGACTGAAGGCCCGCTTTCGCGGGCCTTCAAAAGTATGCCGTTCAGATCCGAAATCTTGCCGGACGACGATCTGAACTTACCAAGCTCCCCGTGAGGGGCGCTCCATTTGCTGTACCCCGAAGGGACTAGCTGTTGTCTATGGTACCTGTACCTGCCGTGTCGTCAACAACGGACGCACCGCGCTCGGCGGGTCAAGTCACGCCCGATATGGCGTGGGCTCTCGCCCCATTGATCGCCGGCGTCCCGGTTTACCGCCTGGGACGTTGGATTGGCGGACGGTTCCAGTACCCGCGGCCGCAGAACCCGCCACGGATCACTGCTTCGGTGCCGACGCGGCCGGCGGCCGTCCTTATCCATGGTGCGGATGGCTCTGTGGCTTCGCTCTGCCTTGACCTGGATACCTCCAAAGCGCTGCAGGGCGTCGTCGATGACGACGCCCAACGGCTCGGGAACCTCTTGGAAAGTTGCGGTGTCCGCTACGTCGCTGACGTTTCTCCCAGCGGCGGGCGCCACCTCTACATCCCGCTCGCAGAAAGAGTGAGCGGCCCGGAGGCCCGGGAACTCGTCGAAGCCATGACGCTCCTCGCTCCGAGTCTCGATCCCAGTCCGCATCAGAACGTCACCGACGGCTGTATCCGGGTTCCGGGTTCGGCGCATAAGTCCGGCGGTCACCAGATCCTGGCCACTCCCCTGGCTACTGCCTATGACATCCTGCGCCGCCGTAATCCCGCCAGCGCTGTCGCTGCGCTCCGGCTGGCTCTGGCGCCGGAGGTCAGACGCGCCCGCGAGCTCAAAGACCGCGCCGCCAAGATGGTCGCCACCGCGACAGCGCACGGTATTTCCCCCGTTCCCTTCGGTGGGAGCCAGTCCCCCTTGCGGGCGCTGGCCCGTACCGGCCTGTACGACACGGCCAAGTACGCCAGCCCGTCAGAGGCCCGCATGGCGGTGCTGAACCACTTCGCCGCCTGTGGCTGGACCCTGGATCAGGTCCGCCTCGAGCTGGGCGGCCAGTTCCCCGGCCTCGCGGCCCTCTACGCCAACACCGACCGGCAGGAACGCCTGATCGACAAAGAGTGGGCCGAGGCCTGCCGGTGGATCCAAAAACGGGGAACCTCGCCAACAGGGAAAAGGACTACCCGTATTAACGACACAAGCCCCCCAAAACCCACAGGGGGGGCCAGCAGAACCAGCAGCAAGGCTGGCACACACCAGCTCGTGAACGATCTCGAAAATATCCTCTACGCAGTCTTAGATCACCGGCTGAAAGAACACGGCCGCGAGGGCCTTAGCCTGCGCCTGCTGCTCCGGGCGGTACTTGGCTACATGCGAACCATGGAGACCGATCTGTTGGACGTAGGCTGCCGTACTTTTGCCACCGCCATGGGCAAACACCATGGCACCATCGCCAGGCTCCTTCGGACGCTCGAACAAGCCTCAGATGGCATCCTGACTAAAGTCTCCGATGCCCGCGGCCGTAACGCTGATGCATACGTGATCCAGCTCCCCCGGCACTTTGAACAACTCGCCCGGGAACTCTCCTGGCGCAGCGGAAAAATCCATGGCATCCGCCCCGTTTTCCGGGCCCTGGGCGACGCCGCTGCCTTGGTCTACGAATCCATCGAACGCGGACGCCTCTCCCCCACCACGGCAGGAATCGTCCGGTCCACAGGACTCAGTCGCACAGCCGTAGAAACGGCCCTGGGCTCTATGACTAGCTACAACATGATCGAACGTCGGCACGGACAATGGGCAATTACGGCCGCAACCAGCCTTACCGCGCTGGC
Source organism: Pseudarthrobacter sp. ATCC 49987 (assembly GCF_009928425.1). Lineage (NCBI taxonomy): Bacteria > Bacillati > Actinomycetota > Actinomycetes > Micrococcales > Micrococcaceae > Pseudarthrobacter > Pseudarthrobacter sp. ATCC 49987. The sequence goes on from NZ_JAABNS010000003.1 coordinate 162,796, forward strand.
CCGCCGGCTCGGGGCGCTTGACGATGCAGCAGAGCAGATCCGCCGGCATCGAATGCAGCGCGCAGCCTGGCACGCATGGCTGGACAGGAACTTGGTACCTGAACTTGCAGAACACGAAGTAGAAGACGGCGAATCGGACCTCTACTGGATCCCTCCCTCAGAAAACGAACTGGACTGGTGTGGGACGCTGTGGCGAGTGGCCTGAAGCTCTGCACGATCATGGAACCTTTAACAAATACTGCCGGTATAAATTGGCTCGGCGGCAACGATGTTCTTTGTGCGGCGGAGCCTGACCCAGAACGCTGAGAGGATCAAGCTATGGCGGCGGAAACCATACATTTAAATAATTCTGTCATGACAGATTGACGGATTGATGCACGTCTATCAATCGGGCCTTGCAGGCTTTGAAGGAGCCACCGTTGCATCAAAGTCTTCAGATTTCAGGAGGGCGCGTCGGTCGATGCCAGAGGATGACCGTGGACTGCAGACCTGCACGAGGCATAGCGCGCGTAGCCTGGGAATTTTTTACTTTATAAATAATTCTGTCATGACAGATTGATAGATTGACGTACAACTATCAATCAGGCCTTGCAGGCTTTGAAGGAGCCCCCGTCGCATCAAAGTCTTCAGATTTCAGGAGGGCGCGTCGGTCGATGCCAGAGGATGACCGTGGACTGCAGACCTGCACGAGGCATAGCGCGCGTAGCCTGGAAATTTCTGTACTATATAAATAATTCTGTCATGACAGATTGATAGATTGACGTACATCTATCAATCTGTCAGTCTGTATTCAAACGAAGGAGCAATATGAAAGTGACTGCCATAGGCAACCGAAAGGGCGGGGTGGGCAAGACGTCAGTGACCCTCGGACTTGCCACCGGGCTCCGGCTGATCGGCAAGAAAGTTCTAGTCATCGATCTGGATCCCCAGGCCAACGTCACAGACGCGCTTGAGGGGGCTGGAGAGTTTGACATTTTTGACGTCCTCTACGGCGGGGAGGCCGGTACTCTCGGGCAAGCTATCACCAAGACCTCGTGGGCTGGCATTGACCTGATCCCGAGTTCCGAGTCGCTGGCGCGGCTGGAGTCCGAAAGCATAATGACTCCAGAGATGCGGCTCAAGGCTGCCGCTTGGGGTGCAGAGGAACTAGAAGAGTACGACCACGTCCTCATTGATTTGCCGCCGGCTCTCGGGAGGCTAACCCTGAATGGACTGATCTGGGCTGACCGAGTCTTGGTTGTGACCGAGCCGGCCGCATTCTCCGTCAAGGGAGTTACTGAATTCCTGGAAACAGTCAAGAAGGTGCAGTCGCTGCCTCACCTGAACCCTGCCCTGGAATTCATCGGCATCATCATCAACAAAACCAGCTCACCACTGACCGGCGAGCACGCGTTCCAGATCGGCGAACTGGAAGCGGAGTATGGCAGCGACGTGATGGATCCGCACCTGCCCCTTAGGACGGCGATGCAGGATTCCATCAGCAGTAGGGCGCCGCTGACAAAAATCAACAGCAGGGGAGCGGCCATCATGACAGAGAAGTTTGTCGCCCACGCACGGTACTTGGATGGGGAGAAGTAGATGGCCGTCGATAGAAAGTCATCCATTCGAAAGGCGCCAGCCGCCGATGTTGTTGATGTCCTAACGTCTAGAGCGGAAGCACCATCGTTGAGGCCTGATGTGCAGCCCGTTGTCGAAGCGCGGTCGGCCCAGGCAAATCTCGAGCCTGTTGGTACGAGGGGGCCGGGCCCGGGCCGGCCGAGAGGCAAGAGAAGGATGGAGCCGTTTTCATCCAAGATCGAGATCGGCCTCCGCGACGAAATGGATGCTTACATCGAGGAATACGGAATCACGATTACAGACTTCCTTGATGAAGCGATACGAGATCGTCTAAAAAAATAATTCCGTCTAGACAGAATTATCAACCCAAGGTCGCCGCGCTGCCGATCCGCGCATCGTGGAAGGCAATGCACCTTCAACTCGACTACCGTGAATACTGAAATATTTTCAGTAGAGGGGGTCGGTCATGGCAGGGCGTAAGAAGCAAGTAGATGGTCAGCTGAGCTTTGAGGCTCTGTGGGCGGCACCAGAGGAGGATCGTGATGAACAAGTACGGCAGGCAGGCTCAGGAAGCCTGGAAGGCAGCAAGTCCGACGCGCTACAGCCAGATCCAGGACCCGGAGGACTTCTTCACCAAGCTGGGGGAGGAAGCCCAGGCACAGGTGGACGGGCTGCTGCTGAAGACCGCGGGACCGGACCCGCAGGGGGAGGGCTATCTGGAGAAGGTCGGCCGGTTGAACGCGGCACGGAACCAGGCCGAGGAAATCGTCCGTTACGAACTGCTCTCGCCACCGGAGACGGCGGACGAGGAGGACGAGTACGTGAACCCGAGTATCCAGGAACACCTGGAGTTTATGGCCGAGGTGCAGAAGCTCAGGGAACAACTCTAGCCACCGATCCCGACAGGTTCCGCCCCTCATCCCAAGACGACCTGGCACCATCGGGTGCCCGCAGCCGCATCCGGGCGAACCTAGCAGCCCTTGAAGTACTGCGGACGCTGCAGAGCGGGAACCGCCAGGCCACGGAGGCCGAGAAAGCGTCACTGGCACGGTGGGGGAGTTGGGGAGCCCAGGGCGTCTTCCAAATCTTCGATGAGTCCCGCGAGGAATACGCGGGAGACCGTGAGCATCTTCGCAGCCTCCTGAGCGAGGTCGAATACGATGCGGCCCGCAGGACAACGATCAACGCCCACTACACGGACGCCGCCTACGTGCAGGCCATGTGGTCCACCGTCCAGGAGCTTGGCTTCACCGGGGGCACTGTCCTGGAACCGGGATCCGGTGTGGGAACCTTCATGGGCTTCGCCCCGGACGCCGCCGAGATGACCGGTGTGGAGCTGGATCCGACCACCGCGGCCATCTCCCAGGCCCTTTACCCCGAGGCCACCGTCCGCGCTGAGTCCTTTGCCGATACCAAGCTGCCGACCGGGCACTTCGACCTGGCTATCGGCAATGTGCCGTTTGCGAACGTCACCCTGCACGATCCCCGCCACAACGCCGGCGGCCACTCAATCCACAACCACTTCATCCTCAAGTCCCTGGAACTGACCCGCCCGGACGGCATGGTCGCGGTGCTGACGTCCAGCTTCACCCTGGACGGAACGGACCCCTCAGCCCGCCGGGAAATGAACCAGCTGGCTGACCTCGTGGGCGCCGTCCGGCTGCCCACCGGCTCACACCGCAAGGCAGCCGGCACCGATGCCATGACGGACCTGCTGATCTTCCGCCGCCGGGAAACCCGGCAGGAACCGGCCTCCACCCTCTGGGAAACCGTCACCGCCCGCCAGATCGACGGGACCATTACCCGCCTGAACTCCTACTTCGATGAATACCCCGAACGCCTCCTTGGCGAGCTGCACGTCAGCCACGCCATGTACGGGGCCGAAACCCTGCAGCTGACCACCGATGATCTTTCGACCGTCCCGGACCGCCTGAACGCAGCGCTGGCCGACGTCGTACGCGAGGCCCGGACCGCCGGGATGGTGATGACCGGGCGGACCGCTGACCAGGAACGCCAGCGGGCGGCCTATGTTCCGGCGGCCGCCCACGAGTGGGACGGCCACATCAGCGCCGCCGACAACGGCTTCACCGTTGTCGAGAAAGGCTCACACACCGAACTCGCCGTGCCCAAGACCCAGGCCGCTGAACTCCGGGCTCTGCTGGGGCTGCGCGACCGCGCCCGGCAGCTGCTCACCGCAGAGGCCGAAAGCCGCGAGGACACCGCCGGCATTGACGGACTCCGTGAGGACCTGAAGAGCGCCTACGACCGGTACGCGGAAACCTACGGGCCGATCAACCGCTACACGCTCCGGAACACAGGGCGCGTGGATGAAGAGACGCAGGAGCCCATCCAGGCCCGCATGACGCCCAAGGCAGTCACTATCGTCTCCCGGGACCCGTTCGGTCCTTTGGTGATGGCGTTGGAAAACTTCGATGAAGCCACGCAGACCGCTTCACCGGCTGCCCTGCTTTCGACCCGTCAGGTCCAACCGCGCCGACCGGTCCTTGGCGTGGACACCGCAGAAGAAGCGCTCACCGTCACCCTCGACACCGTGGGCGAGGTTGACCTGGACTATGCAGCGTCCCTGTTGGGCATCAGCGCTGCTGACGCCCGGGCCGCCCTGGGGGAGAGCATCTACCAGATCCCCGGCGCCGAAGAGACTTTCCAGACCCGGGCCGAATACCTGTCCGGGAACGTGCGGGAGAAGCTGGAAGTGGCCCAGGCGGCCGC